>CALAZQ010000073.1 GCA_937926325.1 uncultured Planctomycetaceae bacterium
GGCCAAAGCAGCTCGCTCTCGGGCCAACGGTAGCCTTTTCAGACAGAACCTAGTGCGTTCGCGAGTTGCCGGGGAACCGCACCCCGGCTCCCGAGAGGCGGCAGCCCTGTGCATTGAAAGCCGAATACACCCCGCGTCGCACGCCCTGAGCCAAAATCGCTCACCCATCCTCGTGCTGCGCACTTTAGCTTGCTACCATGTGCCCGAGCTACAAATCGCCCCCCCTTTTCATCACAGGTTTGGAAATTCGGAGTTGAACCCATGAGCAAACCGCCTGTCCGCGTCGCTGTCACTGGCGGAGCCGGCCAAATTGGATACGCCCTCTTGTTTCGCATTGCCAGTGGCCAGATGCTCGGTCCGGATCAACCCGTGATTCTGCAGCTTTTGGAGATCACGCCGGCCCTGAAGGCTCTGGATGGCGTTCATATGGAGCTGGACGATTGTGCCTTCCCGCTGCTGCAGGGGGTCGTCAAAACAGATGACCCGAATGTGGCTTTTGCCGACGCCGACTATGCGCTGCTGGTGGGCGCGATGCCGCGGAAGCAAGGCATGGAGCGAGCCGATTTGCTGCAGGCCAACGGCGGCATTTTCGGGCCACAAGGCAGGGCCCTGAACGATCACGCCAGTCGCGGCGTCAAGGTCCTCGTCGTCGGCAATCCCGCCAACACCAATGCCCTCATCGCCCAGGCCGCGGCCCCTGAGATTGATCCCGGGCAATTCACCGCGATGACCCGGTTGGACCATAACCGGGCCCTGAGTCAGTTGGCCGCCAAGTTGAGTGTGCCGGTCACGGCGATCAAGAAAATGACCATCTGGGGCAACCACTCGACAACGCAGTACCCAGACCTGTTCCACTGCGAAGTCAACGGCAAAGTGGCAGCGGAAGCGGTGAACGACCAGGCGTGGCTGGAGAACGACTTCATTCCGACCGTGGCCAAGCGTGGTGCCGCCATCATCGAGGCGCGGGGTGCTTCATCAGCCGCGTCCGCCGCCAACGCCGCGATCGATCACATGCGTGACTGGGCGTTGGGAACGCCCGCCGACGACTGGGTTTCGATGGCCGTGCCATCGGACGGCAGCTACGGCGTGCCAGAAGGCATCATCTCGTCCTTCCCCTGTACCTGCGCGAACGGCACGTACGCAATCGTGCCAGGGCTCGAGATCGACGATTTCTCACGCACCAAGATCGACGCCTCTGCCAGTGAACTCGTCAGTGAACGAGACACCGTGGGCGAACTTGGCCTGCTGTAGCAGGCAGCCCATGCTGCCAGGGAGGGGACCGTAGGCGGTTCGGGATTCCCGCCCGCCGCGTTTTTCGTTTCGAAGTTGTTCTGAACCGACAGGATCGATCCATGGCAGCCGACCTGATTCTCAAGGCCCTCACCATCATCACGATGGACGCCTCAGCTGCCCGCGCCGAGGCCGTGGCGGTCGACACCAGCTCTGGCAAGATCGCCGTCGTCGGCACCCTCGAAGCCTGCCAGCAGGCGGCGCCCGCGGCAAAGGTCCGTGATCTC
Organism: uncultured Planctomycetaceae bacterium; assembly: GCA_937926325.1. Taxonomy (GTDB): domain Bacteria; phylum Planctomycetota; class Planctomycetia; order Pirellulales; family UBA1268; genus UBA1268. Next base: position 1,518 of record CALAZQ010000073.1, read on the forward strand.
GGCCAGACCGTGCTCATGCCGGGATTCATCGATCCCCACAGCCATCCGCTGCTCGGCGGCATCGTGACGCAGGAGCCGGCCTACTGGATTTCGCCCCACCGCGGCTACGCAACCTTTGCCGACGTCGAGAAACTCTGGCGGAAACTCGACAGCGAATTGCCCGCGGGCCAGCCGGTGCTCTGTAACGGTCTTGATCGGTTGCTGCAGGGAGCCCCGGAGCTGACCAACCAGCAGCTCGACACCTATTTTGCGAAGCGGCCAGCCCTGATCCTCGACAACTCGGGCCACGAGGTCTACTTCAATTCGGCTGTGATCAGACTCAACGGCTGGGCCGACCAGAAGCCGCCGGCCGACCCGGTGGGGGCCCGCTTCGGCCGCAATGCCGACGGCACCTCCAATGGTCGTGCCTACGAAACGGCAGCGATCGTGGCCGCCGCCACCAAGACGATGAAGGCGGCGGTTCCCCATCCGCTGCTCTCCGGGGCCCGGTGGTATGCACTGATGGCCCGAAATGGTGTGACCACGACGACCGAACATACCTACGATTCATCGCTGCTGGCGGGCTATGTGGCGCTCGCCGACGTGGCTGATTGTCCGCTGCGGCTTGCGCTCTATCACATGTCGATCGATCCGACGTGCGGTGAGAAGCTCACCACGTCAATTCCTGAAGAGCTGCTCTGGAAGCAGGGGATCAAACTCTGGGCGGATGGATCGCCCTGGGTGGGCACGATTGCGGCGTCGTTTCCCTATCTCGACAACGCCACCACCCGGCGGGCAGAGATTCCGCTCGGCCCGGCCGGGGAGACAATGCTGAACTATCCCCGCAGCAAGCTCGATGAGATTCTCGCGCAGCACGCTCCCGAGGGCTGGCAGATGGCGTTTCATGTCAACGGCGACGTGGGGCTCGACGTCGTCCTCGACGCCTACGAACGGGCGTTGGCGGCCTATCGCCTCGCGGGCACCGACCACCGGTGGCGGCTGGAACACTGTGGGGCCGGCCGGGGCGATCAGTTTGCCCGCGCGGCCCGGATGGGAGTGGCGGTGTCGCTGCTGCCGGCGCAGTTTATTTATTGGGGCGATCTACTCGATGGCACGATGTTTGCGCCGGAGATCGGCAGTCAATGGGTGCGGGCTGGCGATGCGGTTCGGGCGGGGGCTTCGGTATCGTTTCACAACGATGGCTGCGTGAGCCCACCGATCCCGCTTTTGAATGTGCAGGCGATGGTGACGCGGCGGACAGCATCAGGCCGGATTCATGCCGCCAACCAGGCGGTGACCCTCCACGACGCGTTTCTGGCCCACACGGTGAATGCCGCCTATCAGATCGGCCGGGATCATGACTTGGGCTCGATCGAGGCGGGGAAGTGTGCCGACTTCGTCGAACTCTCGGCCGATCCCTTCATGGTTGATGTGAACAAGCTCACCGAAACGGTGCAGGTGCAGGGCACCTGGCGGGGTGGTCGCCGGATCGACCTCGAGGCCTTTCTTGATGACGTGAAGGCGATCAATCCGGCCGCTCATGCCAAGCTTGCCGAAAAAGCGGCGGGCCGGCATGTCTGCTCGCATGGCGGCCACGGCTGCGAGCACTGATGGCTGACGCCGCCTACGGGCCAACCCAGCCATCCTGCCAAGCGGCAATCAATCGTCGCCTGCACGACCGCCGGCTTACGAGCGGTGGGGCTCTCCTGGAAGGACCGAGCGGGTGTTTGGGCTGTGTTCGTCCCTCTTCTGTCACAGCTTTTTCAGTATGCTGCCTCACGCACACCGCCCAGGTGGGTCCGCCCAGCGTCAGACCGGTCAGGATTGCCTCATGCGTTTTCCCTTCCTCTTCGCTGTCTTCCTTGCCATGCCACTTGCCGCTGCTGAGCCGACCCCTGAGCCCGTTGACCCCTACCTCTGGCTGGAGGAGGTCGCCGGCGAGCAGCAGCTTGCGTGGGTGCGGGCCCGCAATGCCCAGGCGGTGGCGGCGGTCGCCGAGAACGCGTCCTTCGAAACCCTCCAACAGCGGCTGTTGGCGATCCTCGACTCACAGGAAAAGATTCCCTACGTCCGCAAGATCGGCGACCGCTACTACAACTTCTGGCAGGACGCCGCCCATCCCCGCGGCATCTGGCGGCGGACGACGCTGACCGACTATCGCAGCCCTGTCCCGGCCTGGGAGACGGTGCTCGATATCGATGCCCTTGGGGCTGCCGAAGGCGAGAACTGGGTCTGGCATGGCGTGCGGGTACTCAAGCCGGAGGACCGGCTCTGCCTTGTCTCACTCTCCCGCGGCGGTGCCGATGCCGATGTCGTGCGGGAATTTGACCTCGAGACGAAGCAGTTCGTCACCGACGGCTTCACGCTGCCCGAGGCCAAGAGCCGGGTCGCCTGGCGGGACCGGGACAGCCTGTTTGTGGCGACCGACTTTGGGCCGGGGTCGCTGACCGCCTCGGGGTACCCGCGGACCGTTCGGGAGTGGAACCGTGGCGAACCGCTCACCGAGGCGGCCGTGGTCTATGAGGGCAAGCCCGACGACATGTCGGTGACGGCCTGGCACGACCCGACCCCCGGCTTTGAACGCGACTTTGTCTCCCGGCAGATCACCTTCTGGACCAACGAGTGCTTTGTTCGGCGTGACGGCGAGCTCGTGAAGATCGCCAAGCCAGACGATGCCAACCTCGGCATCCATCGCCAGTGGCTGTTCCTCGAACTCCGCAGCGACTGGACGGTCGGTGACACCACCTACGCCGCCGGCAGCCTGTTGGCAGCCGACTTCGAGGCTTTTCTTGCCGGTGACCGGCGGTTTGACCTGCTCTTTGAGCCGGGGCCACGGACCTCGTTGGTGGGCTACAGCCCCACGCGTAATCATCTCCTGCTGACAACCCTCGACAATGTTCGCAGCCGGCTGTCGGTGCTGACCTACCGCGAGGGAGCCTGGCACCGCCGGCCGCTGCCGGGCGTGCCGGCAGTCTCCACGGCGTCGGTGGCAGCCGTCGATGATCTGACTTCCGACGAGTATTTCCTCACGACCAACACGCCGTTGGTGCCGATGACCCTTTCGCTCGGCAGCCTCCGGCCAGATGGCAGCGGAGCCGAACCGGACGCTGTCAAACGATCGCCCGCCTTCTTCCAGGCCGAGGGGCTGGCCGTCACGCAGCATGAGGCGGTCAGCAAAGACGGCACCACGATTCCTTACTTCCAGATCGGGCCGGCCAACCTGCCGGCCGACGGGTCGGCCCCTACCCTGCTCTACGGCTATGGCGGCTTTGAGATTCCGCTGGTGCCCGGCTACCAGGCGTTCGCCGGGGCCGCCTGGCTGGAACGGGGCTGTGTCTATGTGCTGGCCAACATCCGTGGCGGCGGTGAGTTTGGCCCGGCCTGGCACCAGGCGGCCCTGAAGGAGAATCGGCCGCGGGCCTATGAGGACTTTGCCGCGGTGGCCGAAGACCTGGTGGCCCGGGGTGTCACCTCCCCGGCACGTCTTGGCATCCGAGGCGGCAGCAATGGCGGGCTGCTGGTCGGCAACATGTACGCCCGCAGGCCGGAACTCTTTGGGGCAGTCGTCTGCCAGGTGCCGCTGCTGGACATGCGGCGGTTCAACAAGCTGCTGGCCGGGGCCAGTTGGATGGGGGAATACGGCAACCCCGACCTGCCCGAGGAGTGGGCCTTCATCAAGACCTTTTCGCCCTACCATCTGGTTTCGGCCGACCGCGACTATCCACCGCTGTTAATCACCACGTCGACCCGCGACGACCGCGTTCATCCGGCCCATGCCCGCAAGATGACCGCCCGCCTCGAGGCGCTGGGCAAGCAGGTGCTCTCGTACGAGAACATCGAGGGGGGCCACGGCGGTGCGGCCGACAACCGGCAGCGGGCCTTCATGGAGGCGCTCGCCTGGACCTTCCTGCAGCAAGAACTCGGGCGAAAATAGCCGCGGCATTCACCCGCTGATTGCTGCCCGAGGGGCCCCGATTCCGATCACCTCCACGCGGCCGGTGCGGGCCGCCGCCCCGGTTGCGTCAAAGCCACGCTTGGGGGCGACGAAAGTTGCGGTCAGATCGGCCTGCACACAGGCTCCTGCTGCCTGGCCGGTGTCGCAGTCGAGCCCCGAGGGCAGATCGACCGCCAGCACCCGCGCACCAGACCGTTCTCGCACGGCATTGATCGCCTTGATGGCAACTGCCACGGTCCCGGTCGGTGCCCCACTGGCACCCGTGCCAAGCAGGGCGTCGACAATCCATTCAGCGCCGGAGAGGGCTGCCTCCCAGTCGGCCTGCTCCCGGCCCGCCAGGCAGGCGAGCGGCAGCCCGGCACGCCGGGCAATCTGTAGGTTCACGGCCGCATCGCCGCGAACCTCCTCTGGCTGACAGGCAAGCAGCAACTGCACCGAGTGCCCAGCAAGATCGAGGTGGCGGGCAATCACAAAGCCGTCGCCACCGTTGTTGCCCTTGCCACAGGCGATGACGACCGGCCCGGTGATGCCGACAGCTGCCAGCAGCCGGGCCGCCCCCGCGCCGGCGTTCTCCATCAACACCACCCCGGGCACGCCAAAGACCTCGATCGCCCGGCGATCGACCTCACGGACCTCTTCACGTGACAGCGGTCTCATCTGACAACCTCCGAGTGCTGCTGACGGCTGCTGGTCAGTGTAGCGACTTGAGGTAGGCCAGGAGATCGGCGGCCTGGCTCGCGGTGAGGTCGCGCAGGAGTTGTTCCGGCATGAGTGACGTTGCAAGCGGATCGAGTGAATCGATGGCGTCGCCGGCCAGTTCGGTCCGCTTGCCTGCGGCATCGACAAGGGTTACGGACGCATCGGTGCGGCTGACGATCAGGCCGGTCACCGCCCTGCCGTCGTCGGTGACAGCCAGCCACGTGCGGTACTCGGCCGCCACCGTCTTCGACGGCTCGAGCAGGCTTTCGAGCAGCTGCCCGCGGCTGAGGCGGCTGCCGACACGGTCGAGCGCCGGCCCGACACCGCCCCCCTGCCCTGCCACCGCATGGCAGCTGCGGCACTGCATCAGACTTGACGTGGCGAAGAGCTGCCGGCCCCGTTCGGCGTCACCGGTGAGGTTGAGGATTGTGCCGGGGTCAATCTGCCCACCCAGCCGCTGCACCCGTTGCGCCGGTGGCAGGAACCGTTCAAAGAGTCCGGCGATGACGGGCTCCACCGCGGCCACCTGGGTGAGTACCAGGCTCCGGGTGGCCGGGGGCAGCGTGTCGGCAGCCACGGCGTCGGCAAGCGTCGAGGCGGTGCCGGTGGCCGTGAAGAGCTGGTCAAGCAACTCCGTGCGTTCGCGGCTGCGGTCAGCTGCCCGCGCCTTCAGCTTCAGCAGGCGGGTCGTTTCGGCCTCGGCGAGGTCGGCGTCGGTGGGCCGCTGGCGGCCGTTCCTGCCAGCCAGTTGTCGCCCGATCTGCCACCGCTCGCGGGGGGCATTGCGGCTCTCCTGCTCGGCCACGGTCGGTTCGTCGAGGGCCACCAGCCTGGCGATCTGCCGCCGGGCGGTTGCATCGGCCGGCAGCGACGCAATCCAGTCATCGATCAAGGCAACGCCTGTGTCATCGACCAGCTCCGGGCCGATGTGCGGCATCCGTCCCGGGCCGCTCGTCGCCATCCGATACCAGAGCGTGGAGCGGTGCGGGTCGCCAGGGGCAACCACTTTGGCCGACTTGATCCCGAAGTCGCCGCGGGCCGGTGACATGCCGACGACATCGAGGCTGGCCGTGGGAATCTCCCAGTTGAGATGCACGTGCGGCACGCTGCCGCCGCCGTGCCGGTGGCAGCCGCCGCAGTTGACCGTGAGATAGGCCCGGGCCCGGGCGTCGAGCGGTGCGGTCGTGTCGTGCGGATCGGCGAGCCGTGGCAGATCAGCTGTCGGACCGGGACGCTGGACCGTGGCAAACGGGTCGATCTCGAGGTCGGGTTCGACCACCACATCGTCGAGTAGCCCGCGGTCGCGGAAGGCTTGCAGCTGGTTGACCGGCTCTTTACCGGCAGCTGCCGGCACCTCGCGGTTGAGCTGCGGCACGTTGAAGGCGAGCGTTGTCTCGGCCCACTCGTTGTGGCACCGCTGGCATTCATTGCGGCCGAGGAACCGCCAGGTCTGCTGCCGCACGCCGCCCGGGGCAGCCGGGTCGGTGACGGTCAGCGGCAGGCTCTCGCCCGCCGCTGGCACCAGGTTGGCGTCGGTGCCGGCCTCGTTCCAGGCATATGAATAGCCGTGCCAGTGGCGACCATCGAAATGCAGCAGCTGGGTTTCGAGCTTCCGCTCGGTCGCAGGGTCACCAGCTGTCATCTCGAGCGAGAAGGTCTTGGCCAGTACCGTGCCTGCGGGAAAGCCCAGCTTCACCGAAAACATCGAGCCGGCGACGCGGGCCTTGCCGGGGTTGAGCTTGACCGACCCGCTGCCGGGCAGGCCGATGAACCGCTGCGAGTTGGCATGGTCGGCCCAGGCTTCGGCAGCGACAGAAAACGGCGTCACGCCCGGCATCGGCGTCTGCTTGGCCGTGTCGGCGAAGAGCCCGGTCTCGGAGAGCCGCTGCGGGAAAGCCGCGGCATCGGCCACGGCATCGTTGGGCAGCAGTTCATAAATCGAGCCATCGTCGTAGTCGAGAATGAAGAGTTCGCCGTCGTGGTCCTCGGCAAAGCCGATCACGCGGATCGTGGGCGGGACGAGATCGACGAGCGGGCCGGGTCCGTCGTCGCCAGTGCCGATGCTCCACACCCGCCGGGTCACCCAGTCGCCGAAGATGTAGCGGCCGACCAGTTCCGGAAACCGCGTGCCGCGGTAGACGTAGCCGCCGGAGATCGACGCGCCGGCCGTGTGCGGCACTTCGAACCAGGGTTTGGTGATTGCCGCCGGCCCCTGCGGCCAGTCGGCGTGGATCGGGTTGCTCCCCTCGGTGAGGCTCCAGCCATAGTTGTCGCCCGGCTGCACGCGGCAGACCAGTTCCCAGACCTCGAGGCCGACGTCACCCGCCCAGAGGTCGCCCGTGGCCCGGTCAAAGCTCATCTTCCACGGATTGCGGTGGCCGAACGACCAGATCTCGTCGCGGGCGCCGGGCACGTTCACAAACGGATTGTCTTGCGGGATCGAGTAGCCGCGGCCTGCGGCCGGATGGTCGACGTCGATCCGCAGGATCGCGGCCCGCAGGTCGGACACATCCTGGCCGGTCTTGTTGCCGTCGGCGGGAAAGTGATCGCCACCGTCGCCCGTCGAAATGTAAAGCATCCGATCGGGGCCGAAGGCGAGGCAGCCGCCGTTGTGGCCGCCGGCCGGCCAGGTGATCACCTCCACTTCACTCGCCGGATCGGCGCGGGGCACACCGTCGTCATCGATGACCGTGAGCCGCACCACCCGCGTGCTCTCCTGGTAGGGTGGGCGTAGTTCATCCTGGTAGCCGACCGTGTAGCAGAGGTAGCAGAAGCGGTTGGTGGCGAAGTCGGGGTGGAAGGTGAGATGAAAAATACCACCGGGCTTCAGTGCTTCGGCAGCGGGCCGGTCGGCGTTGAGCCGTGCGACCAGATCGTTGAGATCGAGAAACAGATCGGCCTCGCGGCAGCCGCGGTCAGGCGGCAATGAAAACACCTTGCCGTACAGCTCGGTGACGAACCAGCGGTCACAGCCGGGGGCCGAGGCAAGGCTGGTCGCGTTGGTGAATCGCACATGCTCATACACCCGCTGCGAGCGCAGCGGCGGGGGCGGCTCAGGAGTGCCGTTGACCCGCGATGCCGTCCACGGTTCGGGGGCCGCGCTGGCCGCGTTCACCAGCGCCTGGAGCATGACGGCAACGACGACCACATGACGGGGCTTTTTCATCGTGAGTGGCTCGTGCCACGTGTTCTTCCGGGGTGCATCGGGCGGCTTGAGAAAGAATGACACACTGACGAAGTAAGTTAGCCCAGCAGGCACATTTCCCGCAAAAAATCCACGGCCGAGCCCTTTCCTGGGCTCACCGAGCCTGGGGCCGACCCCAATCGGC
>CALAZQ010000074.1 GCA_937926325.1 uncultured Planctomycetaceae bacterium
TCAGCTCAGATCGGCCGTGGCCCGCTCCGCGTAGATGGTATCGAACTCCTGGATATGCCGGCAGGCGTACTTACCGATAACAGCCCGGGCAGTCTCGAGCAGCCGGTCGCGGGCCTCCTCGGGCTCAAGCACCTCGACATGTTCACCCAGGGCCAGCAGTTGCGGCAGCATTTCGTCGTCCCAGGCCCGCGGAATCTCCAGCAGCAGGCTGCCGTCGGCCTGCTGGTGTGCGATCTGGCCGGGATGAAACGGCTTTTCGACCGCCCAGCGGGCCCGCTCCGGGCCGATCCGTAGCCGGTAGCGGCGGGGCGGCTCGGCTGAGCGGAACATCGTCATGCTGTCGGCCAGCAGCTCCTCAACAGGCTGCGGTCGCCGCTCGAACGACCGTGAAGTCGGCTGGGCGTCGCTGATGCGGTCAAGCTTGTAAAAGCGAATCTGCTCAGTCTCCGGGGCATCTGAGGCTTTGTAAGCCGCCACATAGATGCTGCCTTCATAGACCACCAGTGCCTCAGGCTGGATCGTGCTTTTTTTGGGCCGCGCGGCTGACAGGCTGGTGTAGCGAATCTCCAGTTCCACCCGCTGGCGAATCGCCCGGTTGATGCCGGCGAGCATGCGGCTGCCGTACTTGCCGGTGGCCGGCCGCGGGTGAACCACCAGGCCTTCCTTGTGCTCGTTGACATAGTTGAGCAGCTGCGGTGTGGCGACCGTCTCCAGCCGGGCGATCAACTGGCCGATGCCCCGCCAATAAAAGGTGCCTGCCAACGGGGCCAGGAAATCGCGGGCCACCGCCAGCGACAAGAGCTCAATCACGCCGATGACCGGGGGCCGCAGCTCGTCCTTGCCAAGGCCGATGCTGATGGCGAAGGCGAGACAGCTGCCACCCCGGGGCGACCGCTTCTTTGAGCGGGCGATCGAATAGCCAAACTTTTCCAGGAACTCGAGGTCGCGGCGAATGTTCTTGTCCGACATCTCATCGATCACCCGGCGGTCTTGCAGCTCTTGCTTTAGCTCGGCCACCGAAAGCGGCTGCCGGGCTGAAAACAGGATGTCGATCAGGTGGAACACCCGAAGCAGCTGTTCGTGGCGGCTGATGGAGTCCATAGGCAGTCGGTGACAGGGGAGGGAGAAACCCCCACGATCCTACCCACGGATCGGCCCGCGTGCCTGGCACAGCCCCGGCGACGGGCAGATTTTTTTGCCCGGTGGGACCAACCTTGTCCAACAGTAGCCCTACCGTCTGCCCAAGCCGCATGACCAGAGCGGCGGCACCACCAGATTAGCCGTAGCAAGGAGAGGCTATGCAGACCGCCACCGTCCGCCTGATTCGCCCCGCCGAACCGTATGTCCAGCGTGGCAGAGCCGCCCCAACCGAGACCTATCGCCCGCTGGTGATCGGCTGCGTTCGGCTGATCCGTTCGGCGGAGGCAGGCGGTGAGTGGCTCGTCCGAGTGTTGCGGACCGGCTGGATCTGGCCGGCAGCATGGTCGGTGGGCGGGCCGGCCGGTTGCTCAACTCAACGGCGTTCCACCACCGAACTGAGCGACTACGGCAGCGTCCGCCCTCACCTGAAACCAGCTGGCGAGCGGTTGGCCCTCGGCCTGCTCTGCGGAGCCGATTTGCGGCCGCTCGGTCAGGGAAGGCCTTCGATGCAGTTGCAATACTGCGACGCCGACATGTACGGCTGGTCGCTGCTCTATCAGCCGAAGCGGCTCGGCGGGCCAGCTGGCGGGCTGGCAGCGGTCGATGCTCATCCCGACATCCCTGAGCTGCCGGCGTTTTACGAGTCGCCGCTGGAGCTGTGCGATCGCCTCGACTTCCTTGATCGCCGCGGCATCCCGGCCCGGCCGCTGGCACTTGTGACGCGGCCAGAGGATTTCGTCGTGGCAGACCCACAACGGCAGGGGGAATCACCTTCCCATCGCAACCGCTTCATCCCTGAGGGCCGGTTCCGGCCCCCGGCCGACGTATCTCAGCTGCCCGGCGGAAACCCGTGATAACCGACCAAAAATCTTGCAAATCGTGCGATTGCACCGTATTATTTGCACGATGTGGATTCCCCGGCTAGTTGAAGAACGGGTTCGGAGTTTGGCGGCAACTCGGCCGGTTGTCGTTCTGACGGGAGCCCGCCAGACGGGCAAAACATCCCTGGCAAAGCGGCTTTTTCCGGCCTACGGGTATGTCTCACTCGACTTGCCGAGCGAGGCGGCCCAGGCTGAGCACGATCCAGCAAGGTTTGTGAGCCGCCATCCCGCACCGCTTGTCATTGATGAAGTGCAATATGCACCCGGCGTCCTCCGGCATCTCAAGCGAATTGTCGACACGCGGCGTGCGGTTCCCGGGCAGTTTGTTCTGACCGGCTCCCAGCCTTTCAACCTGATGCAGGGAGTGGCCGAGTCGCTTGCCGGCCGCGCCGCTGTCATCCAGCTTGAGGGGCTTTCGTTCACCGAACTCAAAGCCGTCGCGCCGGATATTGCAGTGACCGACGTGCTGCTCAAGGGAGGTTTTCCTGAGCTCCACGCCGAGCCGTCGATTGACCGCACCGAGTTTTTCCGATCATACGTCGCGTGCTATCTCGAACGCGACCTTCGCAGCCAGTTGCGGGTTGGCAATCTGCGCGACTTCGAGCGGTTCCTGCGGGCCGCAGCCTTGCGATCCGCTCAGTTACTGAACAAGGCCGAGCTTGCCCGTGATATCGGCATCAGCGGCTCAACCGCCGGCGAGTGGCTGGCTTTGCTCGATCGTGGCGGCGTTATCTCCCTGCTTGAACCCTGGTTTTCCAATCGAGGAAAGTCGCTGGTCAAGCGTCCCAAGTTGCTGTTTCTTGATGTGGGGCTGTGCAGTTTTTTGATGGGGCTGGGTAACACTTCCGACCTCGAGGCCTCACCGCTGATTGGCAGCCTCTGGGAAACCCTGGTCTGCAGCGAGGTGCGTCGGCTGCTTGCCGAACAAATGTCATCGCTGCAGCTGCATTTCTGGCGGGATCGCTCAAAAGAGGCCGACCTGCTGCTCCATGCCGGCGGCCGATTCCTGGTAGCCGATGCCAAATGGACCGAGCTACCCGACCTCTCCGCCGCGCGAAGGCTGGCACGGGTCTGCCGCGAGTTGCCACCTCAGACGGTGACCCGGGCTGCGATCATCTGTCGAACAGCCAACCGCTATCCGCTCCATCGCGACGGTCAACTGCTGATTGAAGCAATCAGTCTGGCCGACCTTCCGGAATGGCTCAGCCCGCCCAGCAACGACGCCGCCTAGCAGACTGCCTGCTCAGTCCGCCAAGGTCTCTTGCAGCTCCAGCCAGCGATCCTCGGCCGCGGCTAGCTGCTGGGTGATCGTCGTAAGTTCGGCGTGGAGCTTCACCGCGTCGTTGGCGTCGGTCACTGCCAGCAGCTGGTCGTTGACCTGCCGCTTTTCCCCGTCGAGCCGGGCCACCGTCTTTTCGACCGCGGCCAGTTCTTTCCGCAGCCGCCGATCAGAATTGGCGTCAGCCTGCCGCCGCTTCGGGGCGGGCCCGCCACTGGGCCGGGCCGCCGGCCGGGCGGCCTCGGCGGCGTCGATTTCGGCGTTCATCCGCTCGACGTACTGATGATAGCTGCCGGGGTACTGCACTACACGGCCGCCTGCCACCTCAATCACGCTGGTGGCGACGGCCTCGACAAAGGACCGGTCGTGGCTGGTGAAGATGACGGTGCCGGCATAGTCCTGCAAGGCGGTGGCGAGGGCTTCGATGGTTTCGACATCGAGATGGTTCCCCGGCTCGTCCAGCACCAGCACATTGAAATCGCCCAGCAGCAGCCCGGCCAGGCAGAGTCGGGCCCGTTCACCGCCCGAAAGCACCCGGACCTTCTTCTCGGTCGCCTGCCCGCGAAACAGCATCGCCCCAGCCAGGTCGAGAATTCGCTGGGTCTTGGTGCCGAGGGCAGAAACTCGTTCCAGATAGCCGAGCACCGTTTCGTCTTCCGGCAGCGTGGTGTAGACATGCTGGGCGTAGGTACCGATCTCGCAGCCATAGCCCCATTTGAGCCGGCCGGCGACCGGCTCGAGTGAGCCAACCAACGTCCGCAGAAAGGTCGTTTTGCCCTGGCCGTTGTCACCGACGATTGCCACTCGCAGGCCGTGGTCGATCTCAACGGCAACGTCTTCGGCAACCGTGTGGTCGGGATAGCCGATGGCCAGATCAGTGCACCGAACGGCAGGCCCTTGCCGAGGGGTCACCTCGGGGCAGCGAATGGCGGCGGTCGGGGCGTCGCTGGCAATCTCCTCAAGTTCGAGTCGCTCAAGTTGTTTGGCCTTGGAGCGGGCCTGCGAGGCGGTCGAGGCCTTGGCCCGGTTCTTGGCGATGAACTGCTCCAGCTGCCGCTTCTTGGCGAGGGTGGCGGCGTTGACCCGCTGGAGGTGCTCCCGCTGTTCCCGCTGATGGTCGAGAAAGGCATCGATCTTCCCGGGATAGGTGGTGAGTTTGCCGCGGGAGAGGTCGAGAGTGCGGTCGCAGGTGGCGGTGAGGAAGCCACGGTCGTGTGAGACAATCAGGCAGGACTCTCTGAAGTTCCGCAGAAAATGCTCCAGCAGCATCTGGGTGCGGAGGTCGAGAAAGTTGGTCGGCTCGTCAAGGAGCAGCAGGTTGGGCTCGTGCAGCAGCAGGGCGGCGAGTTTGACCCGGGTCTGCCAGCCGCCGGAGAGTTCCCGGACGGGACCGTGCAGGTAGTCGCCCTTCAGTTCGAACTGGCCGGCAACTTCGCCACACTTCCAGTCGGGCTGGCTGCTGTCCCGCATCAGGAAGTCGAGGGCCGACTCTTCAGGCAGGAACGGATCATGCTGCCGCAGGTAGCCCAGCCGCAGCCGGGGGTGATGGACGACCTCACCGCCGTCGAGTTCCTCTTCACCGAGGATCACCCGCAGCAGCGTGCTTTTGCCGGCACCGTTACGACCGACGAAGCCGACCTTGCCGTCATCGGTGATGGTGGCCGAGGCCTCATCAAGCAGAATTTGATCGCCGTACCGCTTTGAGGCGTTCTTGATGTCGAGCAGAACCGCCATGCAGAAAGAACGCCGAATCGAGAATGCTGGCGGTGGGTCGCAGAACGAGGGATTGCGGCAGCCTCACAGGCCGCCGGGGCGAGCGGTGCGGCAAAAAAACGGCGACCGCAGTGCGGCAACCATCAGCGGAGGGCATGGGATTCGAACCCACAACCGGTTACCCGGCACCACAATTCCAATGTGGCTGCTAGCCAAT
>CALAZQ010000075.1 GCA_937926325.1 uncultured Planctomycetaceae bacterium
GGAGAGGGAGAACGAAAATCGACAGCAGCGTTGCAAAATCAGGGCAGCAGAATTGATGCCGAATACCATTGCCATCCCTGGCTCGCTTACGCTCAGCAGGCACCTGGAAGCCGCCAGCGGAAGCTGGCGGACCCGCAGTGCCCAGTGCGCCACGGGAACGCCAGCTGCAACCGCTGCCGCTGATAACTGAGGCAAGCTGGGACGAGCCTGCCTGGTCTGCCAGAAAACCGGTTCGGGATCTGCTGGTTCGGCCGAATGAAACGGTCGTGAGGGCAGCTGGCCGTGGCCGGACTGCCGAGGGGTACGGCGAGACCTGGCGGGGGGCGAGACGTGCGGGCGCAAAGCTGGATATTGGTGGGCGGGTTTTTGGTCGGCTGCTGTCTGTCCGGTGGCCTCAACTCGGTCCGGGCCGGGGATGGCCTCGTGAGCGACGACGGCTGGCGGCCGAAGGGGTACCACCGGCAGGCTGCCGTCACTGGGCAGGCAGAAGCTCTCACGGTATCCAGCAGACCTGTAGCGGTGCTCACGCAGCCGCCAGCAGCTGTGGATACCAACAAGCCGTTTGACTGGCGGGATGACCTCTACGGCCCTGCTGCACTTACTGGGCAGGCAGTGGTGTCAGAGAACACGCGTGATCCATCATTGCAACCACACCGCTCAGCCGCGCCGGCCGTCACAATCCGTCACTGGTGCCGTTGTGAGCACTCATCGATCTGCGGCCACTGCGGGCTGAAGCGACCGATTCTGGCCGTCTATCAAGACACTCCGATGCCCACGGCTGAACCGAGGGCAATGCTGGCGAATAGCGACCAACTTCGTCCGCCGCTCGATCGTCTACGGCTGGCGTTCGAACGGGCGAATGATCGCGTCCAGGAAACGCTTGCCCGGTTCTAAGGAAGGGTTTGTTCGCCTTACCAGACCGTCTTGCCGCCGTTGACGGCGATGGTCTGGCCGGTCACAAAGGCCGCCTCATCGCTGGCCAGGTAAGCCGCCGCCCAGCCGACCTCTTCGGGCTTGCCCCAGCGGCCCATCGGGATGCTGGCCAGGTAGGCGTCCTTATCCTCCTGCGGGTCGTTCTCGTGCCGCTCCACCGGAATCCAGCCGGGAGCAATCATGTTGACCGTGATGCCGTCCGGAGCCAGTTCATGGGCCATGCTCCGTGACCAGCCGGTCTGGCCCCCCTTGGCGGCGACGTAGGCAGAGAAGGGAGCAACGCCCAGCAGGAACACCTCGCTGGTGATGTTGATCAGCCGGCCGTGGCCGCGGGTCTTCATGCCCGGCAGGACGCGGCGGGCCAGCAGGTAGGGGCTTTTCACGAAGAAGTCGAGCATCTGCTGGTAGAAGGCCCAGTCATACTCTTCGATCGGCTTGAGTGGTTGGGCCGGCGTGGCGTTGAGCACGACGATGTCGACTGGGCCAAGTGAATGCTCGATCGCCGTTACCATGCGATCGACTTCGGCTGCATCGGTGACATCGGCCTGAAACAACTCGGCCGTGATGCCATCACCACGGAGTTCCGCCAAGGCGGCATCAGCCCGGGACCTGTTGTTGGCGTAGTTGACAGCAACTTTTGCGCCAGCCTTGCCGAGGCAGGCGGCAGTCGCCTTGCCAAGGCCGGTTGACGAGCCGGTAACCAGGGCAACGCGATTGGCGAGGGAGAAAGGTGGCATGAGAAGTTCAATAAGAAAGGAAGAAACGGCAGGGTCAGCCGAGCGATGGGGCCCAGGCGTTGGTGAGATGGTGGATGATACCGGCCACCGCTCCCTGCCGTTTGCTCGATCGTGTCGCATGGATTGCACAGTCGGCAAGTGACGCAGTCAGGGCCCGCTGTTTCACCCGGTCGAGCACCCGCTCAAACCGGTCTGGGTGGCCGGCCAGCAGCCGGCCATGCACGAACAGGGCGGTGGGGTTGAAGATGTTGATCACTGCGGCAATGGCGATGGCAAGGTACTCAGTGACCGCCCGGATTTCATGCTGAAAGTCCGCCGCCCGCTCAGCCAGCAGGGCCTCGGCCTCAGCCAGCCCCAGCGGCTGGCCCAACGACTCGGACAGCATGCGGGTGAGGGCTGCATCGGTGGCGAGGGTCTCGAGGCAGCCGCGGTTGCCGCAGCCGCACCGCAGCCCGTCAGGGGCGGCGGTAATGTGACCAATTTCGCCCGCCATGCCGCTGTGGCCGGCCAGCAGCCGGCCGCCACTGATCACCCCAAGGCCCAGCCCCGCCTCAACATCGAGCAGGGCGAAGTCGGAGAGGCCACGGGCATTGCCATGCAGCCGCTCACCGAGGCAGAGGGCATAGCTCTCCTGCAGCAGCAGACATTCGCAGCCCAGCCGGTCGGCCAGATCCCGGGCCGGGTTCCGCTTGTCGAGCAGATGCAGGTTGGGTGAAAAGACGATTTCCCCCAGCCGGTCGTTGACCAGGCCCGGCACGCTGATGCCGATGCCGCGAATCCGATCGAATGATGCACCAACGGCAGCCCGTACCTCAGTCTCGATGGCATCGAGCAGGGCCGGGTAGCTCGACGGAGTGGCAAAACGGCGGGTGAAATCCTCAGTGACGCGGCCATCGAGCCCGGTCGTCACCACCGAAGAGCCCCCAACATCGATGACGACCCCGAGCACGACGGCCGACTCAGTGGCCAGCCGCACGAGCTTGCTCGGGCGACCAACCGTCTGCGCGACCGGATCAATCTCCTCGACAAAGCCACGAGCCAGCAGCGACTCAACCGCCTTTGAGACCGTCGGCGCCGTGAGGCCGGAAAGCCGAGTGAGTGAGGCCCGTGAGGCCGGCCCCTGCTGCTGGAGTACCTCGACCAGCCGCCGCTCGTTGATCCGCCGCAGTAGGCCCGATTCAATCCGGTCGGGGCTTTCCGAAGTGGGGGCGCTTTTCGTCATGCGGCCAAATTCTACGATTCCGGTGGCTTTTTTGTAAGGGCCATTTAGAATTGCGATTGTTCTGCGGAGGAAATCTGCGATGGGCCGCTATGTACGCGACGTTGGTTCCTTTTTGGTGGTGATTGCGGCGGGCCTGGCGCCCGCAGTCGAGGCCGCCGAAATCGACTTTTCCCGGGATATCCAGCCGCTGCTGGCCAAGCGGTGCTTTGCCTGCCACGGCCCCGACACCCAAGAGGTGGGGCTGCGGTTCGATGATCAGACCGCCGCCACCCGGGAACTCGACAGCGGCCTGCGGGCCATCGTGCCGGGCGATCCGGGGGCCAGTGAAATGCTGGCCCGCATCCGTTCGACCGATCCTGACCTGCAGATGCCGCCGGAGGGCGAGCGGCTTTCGGGCGATGAGGTGGCGGCGATCACGGCGTGGATTGAGGCGGGAGCGACCTGGGAAGAGCACTGGGCCTTTCGGCCACTGGTTCGGCCCGCGGTGCCTACGGTCCCCAGGGCGGCCAATCCGATCGATGCTTTTATCCAGCAGGGTCTCGCCGACCGCGGCCTGCCGCTCCCCGACGAGGCAGACCGCCGCACCCTGTTGCGGCGGGTGACTTATGACCTCACCGGCCTGCCGCCGTCAGAACAGGAACTGGCCGACTTTCTCGCTGACCCCTCCCCTAACGCCTGGGAGCGGGTGATCGACCGGCTGCTCGCCTCGCCCCACTACGGTGAGCAGTGGGCCCGGCACTGGCTCGACCTGGTTCGCTATGCCGACACCAACAGCTTCGAGCGGGACGGCAACAAGCCGCACGCCTGGCGGTATCGCGACTATGTGATCCGGGCCTTCAACGACGACAAGCCCTACGACCAGTTCATCATCGAACAACTCGCCGGTGATGAACTACCTGAGCCGACCGCCGATAGCCTCATTGCCACCGGCTTCTATCGGCTCGGTGTCTGGGACGACGAGCCAGCCGACCGACTCCAGCACCGTTATGACCAGCTCGACGACATTGTCGCCACCACCGGCCAGACGTTTCTCGGCTTGACCATCAACTGTGCCCGCTGCCACGACCACAAGATCGACCCGCTGCCGCAGCGGGACTACTACAGCCTGCTGGCCTTCTTCCAGAACACCACGCCGATGGGGGCACGGCAGATGAACCCTGAGTTCATCGAGCGGGCATTGCCCGAGGGAAGTCAGTCAGTCACCGATGCTCAGCATCAGCTGCGGGAACAGCGGCGGCAGCTGCGGGAGGCCGAGGCCGAGGTCCGGGCGATCGAAAAGCGGATCAAGGAGCATGGCGAGCAGGCCCGCGATGAACTGACCGAGCAGGACCTCAAGGTCTGGAAAGAAAAGGTTGCCCGGCTGAAGCGGGAGGCGGCCGCGACGCCGAAGGCCCTTGTGATCAGTGAGCATGGTGCCGAGGCCCCGGACACCCACGTGCTGTACCGCGGGAACCCGCATGCTGAGACCTCGCCTGCGACCCTGGTCGAGCCTGCCTTCCCTGGCGTGCTCAAGGCCCCGGCCCCGCAGATCGTGGCCCCGGCAGGGGGCCGTTCGACCGGTCGGCGGCTGGCCCTGGCCAAGTGGATTGCCTCGCCCGACAACCCGCTGACGGCCCGGGTGATCGTCAACCGCATCTGGCAGTATCACTTTGGCCGCGGCCTGGTTCGCAGCCCCAGCAACTTTGGCTTTGCCGGCGATCCGCCGACCCACCCGCAGCTGCTCGACTGGCTGGCAGCGGAGCTGGTAGCCGGCGGCTGGCGGCTCAAGGCCCTCCACAAGACGATCCTGCTGTCGGCAGCCTACCGGGCAGCCTCAGCGGCCCAGCCCGAGGCCCTCGCGGCCGACCCCCTCAACGATGCCCTCTGGCGGTTCGACATGCGGCGGCTGTCGGCGGAGGAACTCCGCGACACCATTCATGTGGTCAGCGGAGCCTTCAACACCAAGATGTTCGGACCGGGCATCTACCCGACGATTCCCAAGACGGTACTGGCCACCCAGTCGCGGCCGGGGGCCGGCTGGGGTGACACGCCGCCGGTCGAGCAGGCCCGCCGCAGTGTCTACATCCATGTCAAGCGATCGCTGCTGACCCCGCTCTTGGCTGACTTCGATCTCGCCGACACCGACACCGCCTGCCCGGTGCGGTTCGTGACGACCCAGCCGACCCAGGCCCTCGGCATGATGAACGGCGAGTTCATCCAGCGTCAGGCCCGGGTCTTTGCCGATCGGGTCCGCCGTGAGGCCGGCGGCCCTGACGCCGCCGATGTGCGGGCCTGTGTCGAGCGGGCGATTGCGATCGCCCTGGTCCGGCAACCGACCGCTGAGGAAATCGCCCGGGGC
>CALAZQ010000076.1 GCA_937926325.1 uncultured Planctomycetaceae bacterium
CGGGCCCAGCATGGCCGCCAGCACCGATGCTGCCAGAGCACTCCACGGACCGAACACGGCCGCGGGCAGGGCGGCAGCTGGGCTCTTGAGCACTCCAAGCGCCAGGCCCGTCGCCATGCCGCCATTTTGCATGCCGACCTCGATGCCAACCGTGCGAGCGTCAGGCTCAGCCAGGCCGCTGGCCCGGGCCGCCAGATAGCCGCAGACCAGTCCGACGGCGTTGTGGCAGACGGCCGCAGCCACCAGACTGCCGGCGACCGCGGCAAGATCGTCACGGGCCAGGGCAATGGTGATGCCAATGATCAGGCAGATGGCAGTCATCGCCACGGCTGGCAGCAGCCGTTGCAGCCGCCGGGCCACTGGTCTGGCAAAGCGGTTGACCACCAGCCCCACGACCACCGGTAGGAGAATCATCAGCAGAATCGAACGGAACAGGGCAAGCACGTCGATTGGGATACCCGTCCCAGCCAGCCACTGCATCAGGAGGGGGGTGGCGAGCGGAGCCAGCAGGGTTGAACAAGCGGTCATCGTCACCGACAGCGCGACGTTGCCGCCCGCGATGAAAGTGATCACGTTACTGGCTACCCCCCCAGGGCAGGCACCGACCAGCACCAGACCGGCGGCAACATCTGGCGGCAGGCCGAAGAGACGGCCAAAGCTCCAGCCGGCTAATGGCATCACTGCAAACTGGCACGCGATGCCAAGGCCGACGGCTCGAGGGGCGGTGGCAACCCGGGCGAAGTCGGCCACGGTCAGGGTCATACCCATGCCGAGCATCGTCAGCTGCACCAGCGGAACGATCGCCTGCCGGGGCTGAAAACCGGCAGCCGACCAGGTAAATAGCCCGGGCGCATAAA
Source organism: uncultured Planctomycetaceae bacterium (assembly GCA_937926325.1). GTDB lineage: Bacteria > Planctomycetota > Planctomycetia > Pirellulales > UBA1268 > UBA1268. The sequence continues at coordinate 858 of CALAZQ010000076.1, forward strand.
AGCCGAGCCCAGCCACGGCGACCACGGCAAGCGAAAAGCAGACCTGGGCTGTGGCGATGCGGTGGCCGGTCTCTGCGGCCGCGGCAGGCTGCCAACCAGCCGTGGTCGCATCAGGATCGGGCCGAGTCTTCATGACGTCGTCGGGCTCAGTCGGCTCGGAGGGCGGCTACGGGGATGACCGCCAACTCGTTGGCGGCGTGGCTTTTGTGGGTGTAGCCGACGTAGAGCCTGCCGTCGTGCTCAACTGCGTAGGGATAGCTGAAATCAATTCTCTTGGCCGAAACCCCGGGGGTTTTCTCCGACACCGACCGCCGGATGACAAACACCTTGCTGAACTCATGCTCGCCCGGCTTGCTCACGGCGATCGTGAGCGGTGAGCGGCCGCCGCCGGTATTGGCGGTTGTGGTGCAGGCCAGATAACGCTGACCGGTCGAAAGCATTCCTGCGTAAGGCTTGCTGGTGGCCATGGGAAGGTTTGAAGGCGTTGAGGGTGTCCAGGTGCGACCGGAGTCGGCGCTTGTCGAGACGAGTGCGAGTGGCTTTTCGCCGTAGCGGGCAATGTTGATCACCCGGTTGCCTTCAACAATCACAGTTGATTCGCCCCAGATGTTTCCCAGGCCTGGTGCCGCCGAAATCACGACCAGATCCCAGGCAGTGAAGTCGCTCCCGTGACTGATCGCCACCGCCGGCAGGTGGCCGCCTGAAACCGGCAGGCCGTTGGCCACCCGAAAGCCAGCCATGACCCAATTGCCGTCAGGAGTTGGCTGGGGCTCTTGCATCGGCCAGAAGCCATCCTCGACCACGACACCGGCCGGCTCCCATTTTCCGGTCGCCTCGTCGAGCCGATAGCCGCGGGTATGGGTTCGCTGGAAACGGTCGTAGAAGGCTCCCATGAAAGCCCAGAGGGTTCCGTCATGCGACAGGAAGACCCCGTGGCTGACACCAAGATTGCCTGCACCCGGGTCGATGACGACCGGAGTGCCCCAGGTCGCGCCGCCGTCCTGACTGACCCGCACATGGGCCTCCTCCGAGGCGGTGTTCTCGCCCCCCTTGTTGAAGCCGTAGGACGCGTAGAGCTTGCCCTTGTGCCAGGCCAAGCCAACGCCGAGGGTCCAGTTGCAGCCATCGGTGTCAGGCCGCCGAGGCTTGATGACGTGGAAGACCACATCATCCAGCACGGGGGCTTCGGCGGCTTTGGGGAGGACTGCGGCTGGATCCCAGAGCGTCACTGGCTCAGCCAGCAGCTGCCCTGCAAGGCTGGTGACGAACGTGAAGAAAAAGAGGAGGTGTTTCAGGTGCATCATCGGCAGATCTCTCGGGGTCTGAAATGGGCGAGTTGACGAGCGGTTGAATGCCTCCCTGAATCAGCTCTGAACGAGAGCCGGCTGACCAGTGAGGCCCATTTGTTCAACAGCTGCGGCAAGGCGTTGGTCGACGTCAGTGGTCAGCGGGAGCATCGGCGCTCGCACGCTGCCGACCTGCCGGCCCCGAAGTTCCAGGCCCCGCTTGATCACGGCAATCCAGTCGGCCCGCTCGCCGCCTGTACCCACCGTGGCAATTTCAACGAAGGGCATGATCCGATACCAGAGGGCTCTAGCCCTTACAAAGTCACCGTCATCGATGCAGGTGTGGACGAATTCACTCCAGAGTTCTGGGCAGAAGTTGGCCGTGCCCGACACCCAGCCGGTGGCACCAAAGGCAAATGCGCCCATGGCATTGTTGTCATGGCCATAGAAGAGCTGGGCCGATTCACCCAGCCGCATCCGCAGCCGGGCGATCGCGTAGGGATCACTGTCGGCGTCCTTGAGATACTGCACGATGCCGTCGCGATAGAGTCGCTCGAGCAGTTCGACCGACAGCCGCACGCCGGTGACCGGCGGGTTGTTGTAGACCATGATCGGAATGGCGATCGCGTCCCGAACCGCCTTGAAATGGGCATAGAGTTCCCGCTCCGTGTGTACCTGATACCAGGGAGAGATCAGCAGGATCCCGTCGTAGCCGGCCCGCTCAGCGAATTGGCAGCGTTCGACGGTGTGTGACGTGGCCATCCAGGCCCCGCCGGCCAGCAGCGGCACCCGGCCATTGACCTGCTCGTGAACCACACCGAGCACCTGCTCCCACTCGGCCCGGTCGAGATTCATAAACTCCCCGGTGCTCGAGCCGACACAAAAGCCGTCGGATCCGCCGGCAAGCATGAACTCAACATGGTCGCGGAGGGCCGGTTCATCAACAGCGCCGTCGGCAGTGAACGGGGTGATCAGTGGTGGGTAAAGACCGCGAAAGACGGTGCTCACGATGAAGCTCCTTGGGGGGTGCAGGTGCAGGGATCAAACGGGAAACTGGGGAGAGGTAACTGACGGTGGCGGTTCCGCTCCTGTTTGTCGTCAATGAACAGCGGCAAGCAAGCCGGCGCGCGAAAAGGATGAGAAACGAGTTCACTGTCACCTTGGTCGCGTGGCCTGGGAGCCGGGTTCGCCCGGCACGGCAAAGTCGCGTTGGCAGCTTGCCTGGGGCAGATCGACGGTGGTCTGCCAGGGAGGAAACAGGGCGCTGTCATGGTCGGCAGGGTTGTCAGCCGGCAGGCTGCCATCGCTGCCATAAATTGTGACCCGGCAGGGGCCGCCACCGAAGCCTCGGCTGGGGCGGGTCACGTAGTGTCCGTTGCTAATGTCGGCGATGCTGACCATGCCGCTCGCCCCCCGCTCGGTGTCCGGCTCAAAAACGACCCGACCGGCCGGGATCGGCTTGCCGTCATAGGTGACACTGCCGGATACCTCATAGACCGTCGGAGTTGGGGATGTCCCGCAGCCGCTCATTCCCGCCAGCAACAAGGCCGCCGGAAACAGTGAGGCAGGAGTCCGCAACTTGGCGCTTAAACCAGTCGCACAACCCTTGTGCAGCAAACTCATTGAAAGCCTCCCACCGGCAGTCCGTCGGCTCGTGTCCCGAGCGAGCGGTAAAGAGTTGTCTCGATGGTGTCGTTGAGAAAGACGACCGACCCATCGGCCAATGCCATGTGGCAGCCACCGGGATGCCAGCTACCAAAACACCGCGTATGGGTGCCGAGCCAGAGACCGTTGGTATAGCCACCGCTTGCATCAACCCAGGGCTGCGAGGCGTCGTAGTCAACCAGTGGATTGTTGAGGGGATCGACAGCGGCGGCGAGGACCAGCGGCTGGTCAGGGGGTCCGAGGCGATTGCTGGATGACCAGCCAAAGTAGTTGGCATAGCCAACATTCGTGGTGGCGTACGACCACCAGCGGCTTTCGCCCACCAGAAAGGTCTTGCTCAGGCCATCGGTGATCTTGGCCGCATCAGCCGCAGCAGCTGTGCTGGCCACGGTAAAGAGCACGCCATTGTCGAATCGGAGACGACGGTTGCTGGAACTGCCGGTCGCACAGGCCCGATCGCCCTCCGCGCCGCCCCCCTGCACACCGAGGTAGTTCAGTGACGGGTCGTTCGGCTGATGAGCCATGTCGGAGGGGCATTTGAAGATCGGGAGCGGGGTGTTCTGGCCGGTGATGTTGGTCGACGTGCCTTCAGCAGCACTTGTAGGAAGCAGCAGCGAGGCAAACCGGGTGGTGGAATTTGCAGGATCAAAAGCGTCGTACAGGGAAACCTGCTCAATGAAGGGTAGGATCCAGACCGTCCACGACGCGCGGCTGGGAGTGTTTCCTGCCGGGACGCAGGTTGTGGTGTCTTGGAGGGCCCCGGGGGGAAATCGTTTGTTGGCCGAGTGGTAGTTGGCCAGCCCCAGACCGATCTGCCGCAGTTTGCTGCTGCAGGCACTCCGGCGGGCAGCTTCGCGGGCAGCCTGGACGGCCGGCAGCAGCAGCCCGACGAGCACGCCAATGATGGCAATTACCACTAGCAGTTCAATGAGCGTAAAAGCGGTGCGTCGGTCCCGGCCGTCATCCGCTGGGCGACCAGCCAGAAGATTGGGCCTTTGATTTGAAAAGAGATACTGAGATGGCATGTGCAACTCCTCCGACTGGCGGAATAAAAACCCCCATAAAAGCTGACTTTACAGCGGCGTAGGGGAGGTCAAGAATGTCGCGGCTTCATCTGCATTGAGCGGCGCGCGAAATGGCATAATTTTCAGGTGTCATTACAGCGCTTCGGTGATGCGAGATAGGCTGACGGTATGCGTCCACTGACCGATCTCCGTGCTGTGCTCGACGCCTTTGCCGCCCGGCAGGCGGCTGAGCGGGTGGCGGCCGGTAGTGACAAAAAGCCATTGCTCACCGCCTTCAGGCAACTGCAGCAGGCGGCTCAGACCGGTGACCACCGCCGCATGGCCGTGGCCGATCGCCAGCTGCATGAGACCATCGTGGAACTCGCCGACGTGCCGGGGCTGACCGAATCCTGGCGGGCGGCCGCCGATGCGATTGCCCGGTTTCACCTTGATACGCTCACCCGCTGCTGGCCCGACCTGACTATTCTGTTTGAGGCCCATCGCGGGATCGTCGACGCGATACTGGCGGGTGCACCGATGGCAGCCGAGGAGGCTGCCCGCCGGCACCTCGATGCGGTCTGGTACCGCCTGGCCGAACTCGGTGCGGCAGGAACGCTTCCCGATGATCCACTTGAGCGGGCCTGCACCTATTTGGAACTGCACCTGACTGAGCCGGTCACCCTCGCCTTTCTGGCCGGGCAGGTGGCCGGGATTAGTCCGGGACATCTGGCCCGGCTGTTTCGGGAGCGACGGCGGACGAGCTTCACGGCCTATATGCAGCAGCTCCGGCTTTACCGGGCAGTCGGCCTCCTGACGACCACCCGCGAGTCGATCGGCCGCATTGCGGAGCTGGTTGGCTATGCTGATGCCTCGCGGTTTGCCGGCCACTTCCGCCGGCGATATGGACTCACACCGCGGGAATACCGGCAGCGGTATGCTGCTGCCGGGGATCGCTGAAGACGGGAAACCTCATTGCTCCACCGCTTTTGGCTCAGGGACAGATCTTCCATAATTGGTGACGCACTCTCCTGACAAGGCCTTCCAAATGCTTCCCTGGCTTGCCCTTGCCGTTGCCATCGTGGCCGAGGTGGTCGGCACCA
>CALAZQ010000077.1 GCA_937926325.1 uncultured Planctomycetaceae bacterium
CCTAACAAATCGCCAAGAAACCTTCCCGCGGCCGGGCCGTTCAACAGGCAGCGGCATTTGGGAAGCAGCTTCCCGAAGCCATGACCACAAGAACCTTTCCAACCCGATCGACAAGGAACCGAACCATGAACGTGCCCCGCACCATACTTGTCGCGGCCTGCACCGCGATCCTGACCCTGCCGCTGTCAGCCCGGGCTGAGCCGAATGAAAAACCAGACCGGGAAGCTCGCCGCGCGGCGATGCTCAAAAAATTTGATGCCAACGGAAACGGCAAACTCGACCCCGAAGAGCGGGAAAAGATGCGGGCCGAGATGACCAAGGGTGGCGGCCGCGACCCGGCGCGGATGAAGAAAATGCTGGAGCGGTTCGACAAGGACGGCGACGGCAAGCTCGGCGAGGATGAACGGGCCGCCATGCGGGCCGAAATGCAGAAGCGGCGGGAGGCCGGCGGGCTGAAGGGGAAGGGCGGAGAGAAGCGGGCCGAGATGCTCAAGAAGTTCGACAAGGATGGTGACGGCACGCTGAATGAAGACGAGCGGGCTGCCATGCGGGAAGCGCTGAAGGGGCAGCGGGGCAAGAACGCCAAGCCCAAGAAGGCCGAGTAGCTTCCCAACGAAAAAACCGCGGGCCCACTCGCTGCAGCAGCGAGTGGGCCCGTGACTGCGCTGGCACAGGGAATGCCCGTGCCTTATTTGTCGTTGCCGGTTGGTGTCGCCTCTTCAGTCTCCGGCTTGTCGGCCACTTTCTCTGGCTTCGCCTCTACCGGCGTCTTGGTTCCACGGACTTCGCCGGCCTTGTTCTTTGGTGCTGCGGCGATGACCGACGCCGGCTTGTCGCCCGCATCGACCTTTTCGCCGCCAGGCTTGCGATCGGCCTGCCCATCCGTTCCAGCTTCATCTGCCTGCCCCCGCTCGAGGCTGTCAAGCATCTTCTGCAGGCTCAACAGTTGAGCGTTCACGGTCTGGGTCGCCGCCCGGATCATCGCCTGCCGCTCGGCCTTGGCGCTGGCAGTTGCTTCACTGAACTGTTGCTGCTGCGACTTGAGCGTCTCAGACTGCTTGGCCAAATCCTGCGACCGTTGCTCGAGCGAGGCTTCAAACCCGGTGATCGCTGCCTTGATCTCACCGATCATGCGGGCCCGCTCTTCCTTCGTCAGTTCCGACTGCCGCTTCAGTCGTTCCGAGACGTCGTCGCGAACCTTGACAACCTGCTGGCTGGTCTCGCCCAGCCGCTGCTCCAGCCGCTTGGCGGCTTGCTGTTGATCGGCGAGCTTGCCGGTCAACTCCTGCTGCAGGCCACTGATGCCGGCGACGCTGCGGTTGCCGACCGACTCAACCTCAGCCAGCTGTTTTTCCAGCCGCAGCGCAGACTCGGCCTGCTTGGCAACGCCGTCTGCCACGGCCCCTTGAACCGCTCCGATCTCCTGCAGGCTGGCCTCGCGGGAGAGCGTGACCTCTTGCATCGTCTGTCGCAGGGCAGCCTCCACCTCAGCCTGGTTGCGAGTGAGTCGCCACAGCCCCGTCGTGGCCACGAAGGCGATCAGGGCCACGACAACGCTGAGCGTGACCAGATAGCGGCCAGAACTGCCGCTCCGCTGAATTTCCTCCTCCATGCGGGTCATGCGGCGGGCCAACTCTTCCGACTCGCGGCGACGGTCGGCCAGAAAATCTTTCAGCTGGCCGGCCGCGTCACGAATGAGGGCTGTCGCTTCTTTTTGCGACAGTTCATTCCCCGGCACCACCAGTTCGTCACCCGGGTTCGCCGGAGCCGGCGGTCCAGCTTCTCCGGCAGCGGCCGAACCGGCATCCGGCCGGCCACGATTTTCCTCAGCATCGTTCGGCATCTGACTCATCGACCACTCCATGCGTCGTACAGGCCACACCTTTTGGCTGGCCGGAAGCTGTCTTCTGTTACTGCCGGCTTTTCACAACAAGACTCGATCGCCACGCTGCGGGGCAGCCATCCGCGTCCGTGTAGAACTGCCAGCGATCCGGTAGGGTACCCGATTTTCCGCGTTGGAAACCAGATTCGACGCTCGGCTGGGGCCGGCTAGAATCCAATTGGTAGAATCTCGCCGAGGGGCAGCCCCGCACAGTCCGCTGCTTCTTCGCAGACTACCTAAACCGTGAATTTCCTTTGTGATGCCGCTGTTTGTGCGGTGCCCGAATCGGAATGCTGAACCGGCTTGATTTTTGTTCTCCGTGCCGCTCCAGGAGCAACCCTCATGAAAACTGATGATCGCCTCTCTGCAGGCAAGTGCTTTGCGTCCGTCTTCGCAGCCTTCTGCTGCTTGGGAGTATCCGCCGCCTTCACTGGATTGAGTGCCCGCACTGCAGCTGCCGCCGATGCCGTCGAAGTAAAGCTTGGCGATCCTTCCCTGACCGGCGGTGTCCCAGGCACCGGGCCGATCACGCTGCCGGAGATTGAGCAGTGGCTCGATGACCCAGCCAACTTCGTGGAACTCAAGCCGATCTTGCCGCTCGGCCTGTCACAGGGCGCGGCTCAGATCACAGGACTCGACGAGAACCCGTTGACCCGCGCTAAGATCGAATTGGGACGGCAACTCTACTTCGATACTCGCCTGTCGAAAAACTCAACGGTCAGTTGTGCCAGCTGCCACGACCCGTCGATGGGCTATTCCGCCCACACGAAGACCGGCATCGGCATCGACGGCCAAGCTGGCGGCCGTAACTCACCGGTGGCCTACAACCGGATTCTGTCCGGCAAGCAGTTCTGGGACGGTCGTGTCGATTCGCTTGAGGCCCAAGCCGTCGGGCCGATCGCCAACCCGATCGAAATGGGCTTCACGCATGAGGGGGTTGTGAAGCGGCTGGCGAGCATCCCGGTCTACGCCAAACAGTTCGAGAGGGTCTTTGGTGGCGTCACGATTGACGCGGTCGGCCAGGCCATCGCCGCCTTTGAGCGAGTGATTGTCACCGCGCCGTCTCCCTACGACTACAACGAGCAGTGGCGTCCCTTTCAGGATCTGGAGCCAGAAGATCTGGAGGATGACCCGGAGCTGGCCGAGCTTTACGCTGCCGCCAAGGCAGGCGTGGAAGCCCACCCGATGAGTGATTCGGCCAAGCGAGGCCGTGAGATTTTCTTCACCGAAAAGGGCAACTGCACCGCCTGCCACGTTGGGGCCAACCTCGCCGACGAGAAGTACCACAACATCGGCGTCGGCATGGACAAGGAAAAGCCTGACGTCGGCCGCTTTGCTGTCACCGAGGACGAGAAGGACTACGGTGCTTTCAAGACACCGACCGTCCGCAACGTCGCCCTCACCGCTCCCTACATGCATGACGGCTCGGTCGCCACGCTGGAGGAGGTGGTCGAGTGGTACGACAAGGGTGGCCATCCCAGCAAGCACCTGAGCGAGAAGATTCGGCCGCTGAAGCTGACTGAGCAAGAGCAGGCTGACCTGGTGGAGTTCATGAAGGCCTGCACCGGCCCGACCCCGACGGTGGAGACCAGTCGGCTGCCGGCTGATAGCTGAGCCTGCCAGTTCGACTACGGTGGGGTTTGGCCCGGCCCGTTTGCTTTCAGCCCCTTCGGAATGGCCACGCTATTCCGAAGGGGCTTTTTGTATCCGTCTTGGCGGAATTCCCGGCTCACTGGAACCTGACGGCATCTCCGGGCACACTAGGGCTGCAGATGCCTGCTCAGCGATCGTGGCCAGCCTCCGAAGAAAGCCTGAGAACGCCGCTGGCGAGGAGTGCCACCCAGGAAGCCCGGAGCGGAAGCGACGGGACCGGCGAGCAACTGCTGCCCCACAGAACACGCTGCTTTCCTAAACCTTGAATACAGGCCCACTCTGTTCCTTTGAAGGACCGCCCAATGACTGACGAACCGAACCCGGAACAGCCCCTTCAGCAGATTCAGCACTCCTCAGCGACAGCCCGCATTCCGGACGAGGTTGGCCGCGGCGTGTTCGCGACGGCGGTGATCGTGCTGCATGGTGCCAATGAGTACACAATCGACTTTGTGCAGTCGCTCGCCCGGCCCAACCGGGTAGCGGCTCGGGTGATCCTGCCCCCGGCGGTTGCCAGTCAGTTTGTGATCGCACTTGAGCAGGCAATCGAAAAATACACTGCCTCCTATGGCCAGCCCCCACGTGAGCCGCGGCCGCCGGCGGCCCAGCCACAACAGGCTCCTGCCGCAGCAGCAGCTGGCGGCAAGAGCGGCGAGGGTGAAGCAGCAGGTGACCAGGCGGCGGGCGGCCAGCCCGCTCCCCGACCGGCGGCCCCACAGCCGGCCCCGATCGCCGACATCTACGAAAACCTTAAACTGCCCGACGACATGCTGGGCGGGGTCTACGCCAACATGGCTTCGATCTCGCACACCGCCAGCGAGTTCTGCTTCGACTTCATCGC
>CALAZQ010000078.1 GCA_937926325.1 uncultured Planctomycetaceae bacterium
GAACTGCGGGCACCCAGCACCGACACTGCCAGCAGCAGGCAGGTCAGACCCAGCAGCATGCCGCCGAGCAGCAGCAAGCCGGCGGCCGTCGTGGCCCAGCCCGGAATGGCCGCCGAGGAAAACAGCCGGATGAGGATGACCAGCACCAGCCCCGTCGCCAGGGCGGCCATCAGCCCCCCTGCCACGACGAACATGCGGGCGACGATCACGTCGCTCCAGACCGAAAGCGCACAGATGCCGTGCATCACCAGCGCCGGCAGATTCATCTTCGAGAGGCCGGCCAGCCGCCGGCCCCGTGCGATCGGCACCTGCATCACCGGGATGCGGGCATGAAAGACGCCGGCGGCATAGTGGTTCCAGATTTCGGAGACACCGACCACCCGGTCGAGCACCGGCCGGGGCAGCACGCTGAAGTTGCCCACCCGCACATCGCGGCCGACAAACAGCCGGTGCAGCAGCCGAAAGATGCGATAGCCCGCCATGAAGCCTGCCCCGTCATGCCGCTTGAGCCGCTGGGCGAAGACCGCCGCATGCGGCGAGCCGTCGGCGGCGGCGGTGAGCAGGTCGGGCAGCGTCGCCGGGTTGTCCTCGCCATCGCCATCCATCACCACCACATAGTCGGGATGCCGCTCGGCGGCGATGTAGCTGAGGCCGATGGCAATCGCCCGCTGGTGGCCAAGGTTTCGCCTGAGCCTGAGCACGCTGACATCCCGGACGCTCGCGGTCGGCCCCGGCAGACCGCGGAACTCATCCTCCCGCGAGCCGTCATCGACGAAGAGCACCGAGAAGTCGTAGGGCAGGTGGCTGGCGACCAGGTCGAGCTTTTCCAGCAGCCGTTCGGCGCTGCGGGCGTCGTTGTAGACCGGAATGCAGCAGAGCACGCTCGGCAGGCTGGCGGAACTGGTCATGGGCGGTGAAAGGTCGTGAGGTGATGGCTTCGCTGGTAGCGTCTTTGTCGATTTGCAGCGTGGCGTCAGCCGTCGGGCGGCAGGCCGACGAGCTTCAGCACCGCCGCCGGCGGCCGGCCGCCGAGCCGCCGGTAGGCTTCGATGTCGGCCCGGGCCGCAGCCACCTCGCCGCGACGCAGCAGGGCGACGGCCCGATTGTAATGGGCGTCTGCAAAGGTTGGATGAAGGGCGATGGCCGCCGTGTAGTCGGCCAGGGCGTCGGCCAGCCGGTCGAGGGAAACCAGCAGATTGGCCCGGTTGTAGCGGGCCTCGGCGTTTTCTGGATTGAGGGCAATTGCCCGGTTGAACGCGGTCAGGGCTGCGGCGGTGTCGCCGCCGGTCTGCAGGGCCACCCCGAGGTGTGTCCAGGCGTTGGCCGACTGCGGGGAGGCTGCCACAGCCGCTTCAAAACAGCGGCGGGCGCCGGGCAGGTCGCCGAGGTCGAAGAGGACGTTGCCGAGATAGACCTGGGCGGTCGGGTTGTCGGGCTTGTTGGCCAGCGACTGTTCAAGCGTGCTGCGGGCGGCGGGCAGCCGGCCGAGCTTCCAGAGCACAAAACCCTTCGAGGCCAGCACCTCAGGATCGTCGGGTGTGAACCCGAGCACCACATCGAGTTCGGTCAGGGCGTCGGCATACTGGCCGAGAGCCTTGTAGAGCGAGGCGAGGTTCACGCTCAGGCTGCGAGGGTAGCGGCCCGTCTCGGCCACGGCCGCCAGCAGCTTTGCCGCTTCGGCAAGCGTCTCGGGGCGATCCTTGGCAATCAGGCTGCCGGCCAGGTTGATCATCGCCCGTTCGTTGCGGGGCTCGCCGGCCAGGGCCTTTCGCCAGAGTATTTCAGTGTCGAGGAACTCGGCGTTGCGGGTCACCGTGCCAAGGCCCAACAGCACCGCGAGCAGGCCGACGCCAGCGGCGGCCGGTTGCCAGGAGAGGCCGAGCCGACAGCAGCCGAGCCAGCCGGCGGCCACTGCCGGCACGATCAGGCAGGCACTGGCCAGGTAGGCCCGGTGCTCGGCGATCGTCTGGGTTTTGACCGGGATGATCGACGAGGTCGGCCCGAGCAGCACAAAGAACAGCAGCGGCCCCAGGAAGGCAACCGGCCGTCGGGCATAGCCGATGCAGACTGCCAGAAACACGCTGCTGGTAAGCAGCAGCCAAGGCCACGACTGCCCAAGGCCGCTGGAGACAAAGTCGCCGTAATCAAAGACGAGTGTCCAGGGCGCGATGATTCGCAGCAGATAGAGCCAGACCGCCCGGGCCTGCGTCAGCAGGTAGAGCCACGGAGAAGTGGTCGAGCCGAAGCCGGCGGAACTGCCGCGGCCGCCGAGGACCGTCAGCATGACGAGCACCACCGGCCACGAGGCAGCCGCAGCCAGATGCCACCGCCAGTGCTTTTTGGTTGTCAGCCACGAGCCGGCCAGCAGGGCCCGGTCGATCAGCACGGTGACCAGCGGGATGACGACGCTCGTCTCCTTGGCGGTGCCGGCAAGGGCGGCAAGCAGGCCGGTGAGCAGCAGCCAGCCCCAGGGGCTTTTGGTTGGGTGGCCGGCAGCAGGAGCACCGGCAGGCCCGGCGGCCGACTCAGTCCGGCTGATGCCCACGACTACGGTCAGCGTCGTCGCCAGCAGCAACCAGGCCCCGAGGGCCTCGGCCCGCTGGATGATGTAGGTGACGGCCGTCGTGCCGAGCGGATGGACGGCCCAAAGCAGGCTGGCGGCAAAGGCGAGCGGCCCGGCCTGCTGCCGGATGGCTGCCGGCAGCGGTGGCCGGGCCAGCAGCCGCCGGGCGAGCAATAGCAGCAGCAGGGCGTTGCCCCAATGCAGCAGGATGTTGCCTGCCCGGAACCCCCAGGGGGCGGTGCCCGTGACCGCCCGGTTGATCGCCAGCGAGAGGTTCAGCAGCGGCCGGCCATCGACCGTGCGGCCCTCTTCGTGGTCATAGATGAGTACCGGTCCCAGCGGCCAGAGCGACCGGATCGACCGGTTGGTGAGGATGCTCGAGGCGTCGTCCATCACAAAGCCGGCCGGCAGGCTGGTGGCGTAGCTGGCGACCACGGCGGCGAGCAGGA
>CALAZQ010000079.1 GCA_937926325.1 uncultured Planctomycetaceae bacterium
GGCCCCGTCTTTGATCTGACCCGCCAAAATCTTGATCTTTTCCGCCAAAATCTGGCCGCGGTCAGGGCTCAGCCGCCGCCGCACGCCGACCACCTCCGCGGAGGGCCTCAGCCGTGGCGGCAATCGATGAGGCCCGCACCATCCGGGGCCATTGACGACACCACGCACTGCGACCGCCATTCGCTTGACAGGGCAGTGGCATTCTGTACACTTTTTGTGGCGGTCCCCCCACAGCCGGCTCCGAGGTGTTCCATGGCCACGATTCCTCAAATCCGCACCCGACTTCTGGAGGTTTTTCCGGAGCGGCAGGCCGATGTGCTCGCGCATGTGCTGGTGGAGTCGCACGATGACCTGGCGACGCAGGCTGACCTGCACAAGCTCACCGGCGTTGTTTCCGATCTGGCCAACGTCGTCACCGACCTTGCCGAGTCCCAGAAGGAGCTCGCCGAGGCCCAGAAGCGGACGGAGTTGGCCGTGGCCGACCTCGCGAAGCAGGTGGGCGGGCTCGCCAACAGCCTCGGTGGCAGCCTGGAAGACTTCGCCTGTGACCTCGTGCCCGAGATTCTCGAGAAGCACTGGCGGCTGGAGGTCACGTCGGCTGAGCCAGAGGAACTCGATGCCGGCCGAGGGCCTCACGATCTTGATCTCGTGGTCCGCGGCACGATCGATGGCCGTCCGGTGATGATCGTGTGTGAGGTGAAATCTGCAGTCACCGTGAAAGAAGTCGAGCGGTTCATGAAAGTGATTGACTGGCTGCGGGCCGCACACCCCGATCAAGACATCCGCGGTCTGTTCTTCGGCTACCGAGCCGATCGCAAGGCCCGGGAAGCAATTCTGTCAGCTGGCGCGGCGATGGTCTTCACCCGCGGCGTGATCATCCCTGCGGCGTAAGGGCCTAGCAGTCGCCAATCTCCACGACGCGAGCGACGGCATCCCGCTGCTCGACCGCGTCACCTGGACGGGCCGGAGCCGCGCCGAACGCGTCGCCAGCACGCGGTCGCCCGCACTCGCCGGGCTGGGCTACGCGACGAATGAGAGAATCGCGAAGTAGTGGCAGCCGCTCCCTCCCAGCACAAACACGTGCCAGGCGGCGTGGAAATAGCGAACGCGGTGATCGAGCACGAGAAAGATCACGCCCACGGTGTAGACCACGCCCCCGGCGGCCATCCATGCCAGGCAGGCCAGCGGCACAAACGGCGCGAGGATCATCGCCGGCAGCCAGCCGAGCGCGACATACGGCAGCGGCGAAAAGGTGTGATCGACGCGATGCTCGGCGAGCACCTTCGATGCGAAGCCCACGAACGCCGCACCCCACAGTAGCGCGAGCACGGGCAGGGTCCATGCCGAGGGGAGGTAGGCCACGAGAAACGGCGTGTAGGTGCCGATGATCAGCAGGAAGATCACCCCCTGATCCCAGACGGTGAGCCGATGCTTCCATTCGGGCTGCTGCACGCCGTGGGAGAGGGCAGACGCCGCGTACGTCGCCACGAGCGTGGCGGCATAGAGGCCGCAGGCCAGGGCGATCGTCCAGTGGGTGCAGCTCGCCAGCAAGGCGACCGCCCCGGCCAGGCTGAGCACCACTCCCGCGGCATGCGTCAGCGTGTTGGCCAACTCCTGACGGGCATCGCGGGGCGGACGGGGGGCGGTGCTGGGCATGGCGTGGGCGCAACAAGGGGCCGCGGTGAGCCTCTCGCACGCGAGCCGAAAGTTTCCGGCCTGCTGAACGTGCCTGGCTCACCGCCAGTATTGTCGCCGAGCGTATCCAGAAACCGGCTGCCTCACCAAACGATCGCTTTTCCCGCGAGAAAAGGCTTTTTCTGAGGTCTTCCTTGATGCATGCACGTGATGCATGTTGACGGCGGTTGAAAACGGCGGCCGCATGGTTGCGTACGACAGCCACTTTGGGGCAGTGCCTGGCTTGATCGTGGAAGCCCCCTAGCTGTTGTTGCAGTCGCCGGTGGTCGGCAAGCCGATCCGGAGGGAGTCGCGGGCCGACAGGCCCTGCGTCTGGAGAAGAATGTCTTTCGCTTTCTCGACGTCGGCCAACTCGATCGGAAAAACCTCGTCAACGACAGCCAGCAACGCCCCGCAGGCAGGCTGGATCGCGTCGCGACGATCGATGGCGGTGTACCGATGCAAGATTTCCTGAAGCACTTCGGCGTCGGTCACCAGTCGTTCGTTGGCAGACACCGCCCGTTCGAGCATCTGCTGGGCGTCGATTTTGTGGGGGTGCGAACTCCCGACGAGATACATCGGGATGTTGGAGTCGATGAAGATCACGGGGCGCGACGAGCCTGCGGTGCGGCTGGGGGCGGGACAGAGGGGCCCGCCACAACGCCACGTTTGATCTCCTCCAGCATGGAATCAATGTCGCCTGCCGGAAACTCATGCCGAGCAGCCGCCCGGATGGAAGCCACTTTCTTGGCAGCATCACCCGATGCTCGGCGACGCTTGACTTCATCCAACGCCCGCCGCACCCAGTCGGCTACCGTGAGTCGCTCACGTTTTGCAAGCCTTCGAATCTCATCGAGATCCCGCTCATTGATCAAAACCTGGAGCCAATTACTCATGCCATGTGTCTAGCATGATCACACAATGAGTCAATCTGGGGGGATGAGAGCCAGCCCACGCTTGCCGATCCGCGCACCCCCTGAAGACCCAAACGGGGCTGTGGCGAGATTTCAAATGATCCTGAATCCCGCGAGGCGTGTCATTGATCTGACACGCCAAAATCTTGACCGTTCATGCCAAGGATCACCGCAGCAGAACACCTCTGAGCTGGCTCAACTGCCTTCCCCAGGCCGGCCGCTGCTGACGAGCGTTGACACGCGGGAAAAGTGGACTAGGCTTAGTTTGGTTGTTTCTTATGTGAGCGGAGGAAGCGATGACGCCGGTCGTCAACATCCACGAAGCGAAGACGCACCTCTCCCGGCTCATCGACCAGGTTGCGGCAGGCCGGGAAATCATCATCGCCAAGGCGGGCCGCAAGATGGCCCGGTTGGTGCCGCTCGACAACGGTGTCCGGCCGAAAAAGCTGGGCGGCCTCAAGGGGCGGCTCAAGGTGCCGGATGACTTCAACGCGCCGCTCGACGACAGCGTTGTCGCGGCCTTCGAAGGGCGGTCGTGAGCAGAATTCTCCTCGACACACACCTGCTGCTTTGGGCCGTGAGTGAGCCCCGAAAACTCCCGAAAGAGGCCCGCCGCTTGATTGATGAGGCCGAGGTTTTCGTGAGCGCTGCGTCGATCTGGGAGGTGGGCATCAAGGCCGCGCTTGGCAAGCTTGCCGCAGATCCTTCCGAACTCCTGGCCGAGATGGAACCGGCCGGGTTTCAACTCCTGCCGGTCGGTGGCGACCACGCCGCTGCCGTCTCCCTGCTGCCCGCCCTCCACAAGGATCCCTTCGACAGGATGCTCATCGCACAGGCAAAAACAGAGCCCCTCCTGCTGCTGACAAACGATGCCGCCCTCCCGGCGTATGGCGATTGTGTGAAACTCGTGGGTCTGCAACCCCGGCGCTGACTGCCGCCCGCAAGTCGTCTCCACCAAGGACTGGGAACTCGACGTCGCCAAACGCCGCCACTATCCGCCGCGGCCACGCGGCGTCGGCAAACGACGTGCATCCGCTTCCGACCGCACGACGGTCCAAAGCCGTTCCACCAATCCGGTACCCCACGAGGGGAAATCGTGCCCAGGGAACGATCGCTCAGCTCGGAAGTGGATGCTGAGGTGCTATTGGCCGGGTTAGCCCCGTTCGTTTTCTCCTGCGCCAGGCCAGCCAGCCGGGGCCAGCCAGCGAGAGCAGGAAAAAGGTTGACGGCTCAGGAACAACGGTGAGGATCCCAAGGTCGGCGGGAGGCGGCTGCCCTTGATAGTCATTATCGCTCACTGAAAAAGCAGCCGTCTCGAGAAATGGAGTTTGACCGCATTCACCGAGTTCGCCAGCGTTCCCGTGAACCTGAAGCCTGAGAAACTGAGGGCCTCAAGGCTGTTGAGACCGGCAGAGTAGAGGAAGTTGGAGGCGTTGTTCGAGGGCTGATACACAAGGGTCGTATTGAGTGTGGGTGTCGGAGCATTTCCGACGAGGTCAAGGAGCGAAAAGGAAACGCTCGAGAATCCCCCCGTTCCGACATTTTCACCGAAGGCAAACCACCGGTTGTAGGTGCTCAGCTGATAAGCCCCTTCCGGTGTGATTTGGAACTGGTAACCCGGTGGCGCGACAACGTCTAAGGCGAGAATATCGCCAGCATTGAGTCCCGTAAAATCGACGTCCGGCGTAGTCGCATAACCGACGTCATACTGAATTTTGGCGGGGATTTCGATTCCCATGAAAGAGGTTGCCGGGGTATACGTTGCGGCGACGGTTGTTTCGGTGACGATCGTTACCGTCTTGGTCGCGGCGTGGAGAGTGGGGATGAGGCCAAAGACTGCGACGATGGCCGCAAGTGGGCAGAGTCGTTTCATCGCGTTGCTAGCTCTTTCATGAGTGGAAGTAACGGTCGTAGGATAGCCCTGCCGATGACAGTTCTGCAAACATCGCCGATCCCGCTCTGCATGCAAAATGTCCGAGACCTCGTGGCGTCCCGGCACTCCAGGCGACGATTGCTCAGCCGGCTCGCGGACCGCATCTCGAAGATGAAAAAAGAACACCCTGCTCCGGCGGGCCGCGGCTTTTCTCCGGCCAGCCAGCTCGTTACCCGGCCGGCACTCGCTCGATCTCCAGCTTCAGAAAATGTGTTGCGCAGCTGATGCAGGGATCGTAGTTGCGGATCAGGTGCTCGCAGCGGTGGCGAACGGCGTCGTCGGCGTCGTCGAGCACACCCGGCAGCATGTCCTTGAGGTCGGCCTCCACCTGCCCCTGGTTCTGCGAGGTCGGCGGCACGATCAGCGCTCCCGTGACGAGCCCGTCGCTGCCGATCTCGTAGCGGTGATAGAGGATCCCTCGCGGGGCCTCGGTCGCATGGCAGCCCGTGGCCTCCCGCGGCTGGAAGTCGATCCGGCAGGGGGTGATCGGCTTGTCAGCCTGCTCCGTCACGAGCCGGATCGCCTCCTCGCAGGCAGCCACGATCTCGACCGCCCGGGCGACGATGCTCTGAAAGGAGTTGGTGATCGGCAGCGGGATGCCGCTGGCCTCGAAGGCCGCCCGGGCCCGGGGCGGCAGCTGGTCGAAGCAGAGGTTGAGCCGGGCGATCGGCCCGCAGAGGTAGGGCTTCTCCTCCGGCAGCATCACGCTCTGGAGGGCCGTGCTCCAGGGCACCTGTCGCTCCTGAAAGTATCGCTCGTAGTCGGCGACATCGATGTCGAGGCCGCCGGAGGAGACGACCCGGCCGTGGTTCATCGGGTAGTCGCGCGGGCCCCGCAGACTGACGCACTCATAGGTTCGCGTGAAGTCGGGGAACTCAAAGCGGCTCACCTCGCGGACGACCTCCTCGGCGGCGGCGAGGCCCCACTCGAGCTCCGGGAGCAGGCCGCGGATCGCAGCCGGGTCAGGGGCCCGATGAAAGCCGCCGACGGCGACGTTGATCGGATGCACCGCCCGGCCGCCGACGACCTCCATGATCCGGTTGCCCAGCGCCTTGAGCTTGAGGCCCCGCTCGACGAGTTCCGGGGCGACGGTCGCCAGCGAGATGCCGCTGTCGTGGCCGAGAAAGTCGGGGGCGTGGAGGAGGTGGATGTGGAGCGCGTGGCTCTGGATCCATTCGCCGCAGTAGAGCAGCCGGCGGAGGGCCTCGATCCCCGGGGTCGTGGTGATCCCGAGGGCCTGCTCGAGCGCGTGGCAGCCGCTCATCTGATAGGCAACCGGGCAGATCCCGCAGATCCGGGCGACGATGTCGGGCACCTCGTGAATTGCACGGCCCTGCACGATCTTCTCGAAGAATCGCGGCGGCTCGTAGATCGAGAACTCGGCGATCTCGACGCGGCCGTCGGCGACGCGAACCCGCAGCGATCCCTCCCCCTCGACGCGGGCGAGAGCCTTGACGGTGATTGTGCGAATGGTGGGATCACTCATGGGGTCGTGACGCCGGTGGGTTTACGGGGTGATGCGGAGTGCGGAATCCGGGTTCGCGAGGGCTTCCGGGGAGCGGGATCGCCCAACGGCCCGCCGTCCCCCCGGCTCGCGCCGGGGGGCTTCTATGAAAAGGGGACTGGCTCCGAGCGAAGCGAGGTGCCTGTACCCTTTTCCAACCCGAGGACGCACGGAATACGAGCCCGCGCGAGGTGAAGCCGCACGCATCATGCGCCTCCCTCGAGCCGGTTGCTTTCCTCGCGGAAGGCCGGGGCGTTGCCGTTGAACGACCGCACGAGCCGGGTGAGCTCGTCGCGGGGCGTGCCCCGGGCCTCGTAGAAGCCGGTCAGGCTGACGAGGTTCACCGCCTCGGCCGGGCCGTAGCAGCCGAAGCACTCGCGGTCGTGGGCCGGGCAGATCGCGCCGCAGCCGGCGTGGGTGACCGGGCCGAGGCAGGGGATGCCCTTTGCGACCGCCACGCAGACGGTGCCGCGGGCCTTGCACTCGACGCAGACGCTATGGCCCGGGACGTGGGGCTTGCGGCCCAGCACCAGGGCCGTGATCAGCTCGACGAGCTGGCCGGTGTCGATCGGGCAGCCCCGCAGCTCGAAATCGACCGGGACGTGGTCGGCGATCGCCGTGCTCGTTTCCAGGGTCGAGATATATTCGGGCGAGGCGTAGACCGCGCCGAGAAAGTCGTCGACCCGGCCCCAGTTGCGGAGGGCCTGGATGCCGCCGGCAGTGGCGCAGGCGCCGATCGTGACGAGGTAGCGGCATTGCCGGCGGACCTCCCGGATCCGTTCGACGTCGTGGGCGGTCGAGATCGAGCCCTCGACCAGGCCGACGTCATACGGCCCGGGCACGACCCGCGAGCTTGCCTCGAGGAAGTGGTCGATCCGCACCCGGTCGGCGATCTCGAGCAGCTTCCCCTGGGCGTCGAGGAGTTGCAGCTGGCAGCCGTCGCAGGAGGCGAACTTGAAGACGGCGAGGCTCGGCTTGCGGGACATGGAGGCTCCCTAGAGATGCGGGACCGCGAGCAGCTCCGCGATCGAGTCGTAGGCAAAGACCGGGCCGTCCTGGCAGACGAAGTGGGGGCCGAACTGGCAGAGGCCGCAGTGCCGCACGGCGCAGGCCATGTTCCGCTCGAGCGACACGAACACGTCCCGCGAGGGGATCCCGACGCTGGCCGCCGCCCGGGCCACTGCAGTCATCATAGGATCGGGGCCGCAGCAGAGGACACCCGCCTGGGCCGGGTCGATCGCCAGATCGGCGAACAACTCGGTGACGAGGCCGACGCGGCCGCCCCAGGCATCGTCTCCCTCGTCGACGATCGGCACCACGTCGATCCCGGCGGCCCGCCAGGCCTCGTACTCGTCGGTGTAAAAGAGCCCGGCAGGGGTCTTGGCCCCGTGGAGGATCGTCACGCTGGCGTAGCGGTCGCGGTGGCGGGCGTAGTCGTAGATCGCCGTCCGCTGGGAGGCGAGGCCGAGGCCGCCGCCAACGACGATCACGTGGCGGCCGTGGAGCGACTCGACCGGCCAGCCCCGGCCGTACGGGCCCCGCAGGAGGATCTCGTCGCCAGGCTCGAGCCGGGCCAGGGCGTCGGTGACGTTGCCGACGGCCCGGACGGTGTGGGCGAGCATCGTCGGCATGGACGCGTCGGACG
>CALAZQ010000080.1 GCA_937926325.1 uncultured Planctomycetaceae bacterium
TCCGGCAGATAGTGGTAGATGAGCTTCCAGTCACCATCGCGGAACACGGTGAAGTAGCTGCTGCGGTGGCTGTGGGGGAAGTGCATCAGGAACCGATCGCTGCGGTTCGGGTTGGGCCTACCGGCAAGCTGTGGGCCGAGGGTGACGCCGTCGAGCGGATGGTCGGCTGGCGGTTCCACCCCGGCAATCGCCAGCACGGTCGGATAGATGTCCATCACCGTTCCCAGTTGCCGTTGGATGGCGCCGGCTGCAATCGGCAGTTGCTGCTGCCAGCGATTGGTCGGATCAGGCTTGGCCCAGGCGGCGATGAAGGGCACCCGCATGCCGCCCTCGTAGTGGGTTCCCTTCTTGCCTCGCAGCGGGAAGGAACTGGCGTGGCCGTGCGTCGGCCCCAGCGGCGCATCGCTGCCGTTGTCGCCGAGGAACAGCACCAGCGTGTTTTCGGCGATGCCGAGCTCATCGAGGTGGTCAAGCACGTCACCGAGGCTTTTGTCCATCCCCTCGATCAGCGTGGCATAGGCCCGAGCATTTTTCGGTTTTCCTGAATCCTTGTAGTGGTCCGCGAACCGGGGGTCATTCTGGAAGGGTGCATGAACCGCATAGTGGGCAAAGTCAAGAAAGAACGGCGTGCCATCGGCGACGGCCTGGCTGATCTGTGCGTTTGCCTCCTGGGTCAGCGCTTCAGAGAGGAAGGTCTCGGTACCGTGGTACTTTTCCAGATGGGGCACGGCTCGGCGTTTGTTGCCTTTCAGGTGCCCGTAGCCGTCCTCGCCGTAGTAGCTACCGGGCTGGCCCCAGGAGCAGCCAGCGATGTTGACGTCAAAGCCGAGATTGTCGGGCCATTCCGACGGTTCTCCGCAGGGGCCAAAGTGGGCCTTGCCGACGAAGATCGTACGGTAGCCAGCGGTCCGCAGGACACCGGGCAGTGTTGTGGTCGCATCCTGCACACCGACCCACCGCCAATCGGGCGGGCCGAACGGCCCCCGGTTGTTCTCCTCTGATCGAATCCACTGGGTCACGCGGTGCCGGGCCGCATTCTGACCGGTCAGAAGCGAAGTTCGCGTCGGCGAACAGACGCTCATGGCGTAGAAGGTGCTGAAGCGGATGCCACGGCTGGCCAGCCGTTCCATGCTGGGCGTGCAGTAGAAGTCGTTGAGCGGATACCGCTTGGGCTGTCCGTTTGCGTCGGTCAGAAACGGTACCGAGGTGTCGAGCGGGCCCATGTCGTCAACGAGAAAGACGATCACGTTGGGGCGTTCGGGAACCGCCGCCGCTGACTGCGGCGGCATGAGGAATGCCGGGAGCAGGCAGAGGACGATGCCAGCTAGCGGACTGTGGATAAAGTCTGCCGCCGCAGGATGCGGCGATTGGCAACCCCGAAAACCCTCGGCGTTTTCGGGTGTTGCCCGAGTGGAAAAAGGCCATGGATGGCTTTTTCCACGGACAGCTAGGAGGCGTTGCCGGTCGTGAGCTGGCATCAGTTGGTTTCCCGAGGTGCGTTCCTCAGCCGGTACACTATTGCTGAGCTTTGCCGATGACGACCGCCAGCCACAGGTGGGCCGGAACAGTCGGCGTAACGCTTACTTATGTTCAGTCATGCGGTTCCTTATTCATACCATCCGCGTTGCGGCCATTGTTGCCCTGGCACTGTTCGTGCATCTCGGGCACCAGCGGAAGGTGGGCCGCGGCACGGCTCCCCGACTCGATGACGTCGCGCTGCCCCGGGCCCGGCAGTTCCTGCCGCAGGTCGTGGCAGTCGGCGGTGAATCGGCCGCCGTTGCGGGGGGGCGTGACCTGCTCGATGCTGATGGGGCCGCTGTCGGCACGGTGCTGCAGACGTCGCCGGCGGGGGACGCTGCCATCGGCTTTTCCGGCCCGACCAATCTGCTGCTGGTCTGTGACGCTGACCTGCAGGTTGCCGGCATCGCCCTGCTGTCCAGTGGTGACACCCGTGATCATGTGGCGGCCGTGCTGCGAGATGAGGCCTTCTGGCAGCAGTTCGTGGGCCGCCCCCTGGCGACGCTTGCCGGTGGACAGCCTCGGATTCAGACGACCGCCTCGGCAACCCTCACCAGCCTGGCGATTGCCGAGGCCATCAGCCGCCGGCTGGGGGGCGACGCGGCCCGCAGTCGCTTCGGCCCGTCGCCGACGCTCGCGGACCTCCAAGCAATCTTTCCCGCCGCCACTCGGCTGGAGGTCGATCCAGGTGAGCCTGCTGTTGCCAGACTCTACGACGCCGACGATATCCCGCTGGGCTGGAGCCTGCGGACCAGCCCGGCAGCCGACAATGTGATTGGCTATCAAGGGCCGACCGACACGGTGGTCGGCTTTGATCCCGGTGGCCAGGTCGCCGGGCTGCTGGTGCTGCGAAGTTTCGACAACGAACCGTACGTCGGCTACGTCCGTGACGACTGGTCTTTCCGCGAGCTCTTTGCCGGGCGGACGTTCACTGAGCTGGCTGGTGCCGCCCCGGGGCTTGCTGATGTCGAGGGTGTCAGCGGTGCCACGATGACCAGCCAGGCGGTCGCCCGCGGGATTGTCAAGGCGGCCACTGCCGAAGCCGCCCGACGGCAGCAGCAGGAAGATAAACGATCGTTGGTCGCCGGAGTGGCAGCGTGGGCTGCCAGCGTCGAGGGCCCACAGTGGGGTGCGCTGGCCGTGATTGCAGTTGGTCTGGTCACTGGTTTCAGCCGGCTACGTGGCCGTCGCTTCGGCCGATTGATCTTCCCGGTGGTGGTGCTCGCCTACCTCGGCTTCGGTGCCGGTGCGGTGCTTTCGCAGGCCCAGCTCTGGGGCTGGGCAGCTGCCGGCCTGCCACGGGGGGCGACCGTGCTGCTGTTTCTGACAGCTGTTTCTGTGATCGCGCCGGCTACGACCGGACGGAACATCTACTGTGCCCACCTCTGTGCTCATGGGGCCGCCCAGCAGCTGCTGGCCAAGGCGATCCGGCCGCAGCGGCGGCCGCGGCTGGCGCGGTGGCGAAGAGGGCTCGTGGCAATGCTGCAGCGGCTCCGCTGGCTGCCAGCCGTGCTGTTGGCCCTTGCAGCGGTGACAACGGTCTTTGGTTTGCCGCTTTCGCTCGTCGACCTTGAGCCGTTCGATGCCTATGTACCGGTAGTCGCCGGCAGCGTCGCGTTGGTGCTCTTCGTCGTCAGCCTGCTGGCCAGTTGTCTCTCGCCGATGGCCTATTGCCGACACGGCTGCCCAACTGGGGCCTTGCTTGAGCAGTTGCGGCTCCATGGCCGCAGTGACCAAGTGAGCTGGCGGGACGGGCTGCTGGGGCTCTGCCTGCTGGCAGCGGTGGCAGCAACCTACTGGCCGGGGGTTTTTACGCCATGATTCGCTGTGCCAGCGCGGTCGGTCTTTGCGTTCAGTTATTCCTGCTGGCCCTGCCGGCTGTTTCGGCAGGAGCTGCTGAGCTTCCAACGTTCGCCGGACCGGCCATGGGGACCACCTACCGGGTAACGCTTGCGCGGCACGTCGCCGGACAGAGCCTTGGTGAACTTCATCGTGAAACGGACCGCCTGCTCGCCCGGCTCGATGAGCAGCTGAGCACGTGGCGGAAAGACTCCGATGCTAGTCGTTTCAATGCGGCGGACGCAGCTGTGTGGGTCGATGTCGGTGATGATCTGTTCCGTATCGTGCAGCTTGCGCAGGACCTGCATCGTCAGACTGACGGCCGGTTCGACATCACCGTCGGCCCCTTGGTCCGCTGGTGGCAAAGCCGACTGCCCGGTGCCCGGGGTGACGCGTTGCTTAACGCCGAGCCGCCCCGCAGCCTTCTCTCTCGCATCGGCAGCGAGCTGATCGAATCTCAGCCGATGAACGACGAACGCCCGGGTGCCCTCCGCAAACTAGTTCCCGGGCTCGAGATCGACCTGTCAGCCATCGGCCCCGGCTATGCCGTCGACCAGATTGGAGAACGGCTGATAGCCCTCGGCTCAGCTGCTCATCTCGTTGAATTGGGCGGTGAGGTCAGGGCCTGGGGCCGCCGTGATGATGGCAGCCCCTGGCGGGTGGTCGTCCGCATCGCAGTCGCCGACGGGGTGCAGCGACAGGTCATCGAACTGGCTGACGGGAGGGCCTTGGCCGTCTCTGCAGCGAGCGGTAGCCGACCCGTCGTCGATCCCCGCAGTGGGCTGCTCTGCTCCAATGCCACCGCCCCTGATCCAATCATCTATGCCGACAGCTGTGCCGAAGCAGATGCCTTGGCGACTGTAGCAGCGCTGGAGCCTTTGCCAGTTCCAAGCCGGCGGCCCAATATTGTTTTTGTGATGTGCGACGACCTCGGGTTTGGCGATGTTCATTGCCTCAACCCCGACCATGGCAGGATCCCGACGCCTCACGCTGACCGGCTGGCCGCTGAAGGCATGGTGTTCACCGATGCCCACTCGGGAGCATCAGTCTGTACCCCGACACGTTACGGTCTGCTTACCGGCCGCCACTGCTGGCGAACGCGGCTGCAGCGGGGTGTTGTCACTGGCTTTGCCCCATGTCTGATCGCCGCCGATCGGCCAACAGTTGCTGGTTTCCTGCGCGACCAGGGCTATCGCACCTCAATCGTGGGAAAATGGCATCTCGACTGCCAGTACCTCGACCCGGCCACGGGCAAAACCTTGCAACGGAAAAATCACCAGCTACCGCCGGTTGGGGCAAGCATTCCTGATGGGCCAGTGAACCGCGGCTTCGACTACTTTCACGGCTTTCACCACGCCCGGGATATGCGGGCGGTCATCGAAAACGACCGGGTGATCGAACATGACGATGAAGTCAACATGCTGCCTCGACTGACGAGGAAAGCGGTCGAGCAGGTCGACGCCCTTGCCTCCGGCAAGCAGCCCTTCTTTCTCTACGTGCCGCTCGGATCACCCCACACGCCAATATTGCCAACGCCTGAGTGGCAGGGAAAAAGTGGCCTGGGTGAATACGCCGATTTCGTGATGCAGACTGACCATGCCCTCGGCGAAATTATGGCTGCCTTAGACCATCTCGACC
>CALAZQ010000081.1 GCA_937926325.1 uncultured Planctomycetaceae bacterium
GCGTACTTCTCCCGAAACAATGGGGTGTCGGGGTGATAGGGGAAGAGCGTGACGTCGGCAGGGGAGGCAGGCGTGTCGGCCTTTGCAGACCGACCCTCAAAAAGCCGGCCCTCATGGGTGTCCTTCAAGGTCTGCACATGAAAGAACGGCTGCCCCGGCGCCCGGTTTTTGTAGGTCGCTTTCTTTGACGACTCATGCCAGGCATCGGCCGTGATCGGCTTCTCGAAGTTGTAGTCGGTCTTGTCGTTGTTGGTCGTGTAGTAGCCGGCCTGCTTGAGATACCATGGAAACGGCTTCACGCCTGGCGGCAGGGCCATCTGCAACTGCGGGCGGTGGTACTGCGCTCCAAGTCGCGACACATAGCAACCGGAAATCAGGCTGCTACGTGCGGTCGAGCAGACAGGGCCGCAGGAATATGCATTGGCAAAGGTCAGGCCGTGCTCGGCCAACGCCTCGACATGCGGCATCCTTCTGCCCCGCTCGTCGTACAGCCGGTACCAGCTGGATGAATTGTCTTCCGACATCAGCCAGACGAAATTCGGCCGTTCAGCCGGGCCGTCGGCTGCCGCCGCGGCATCGCTCGCCAAGGCTGCAATGCCAACGACAACTGCAGCGACAACTGCAACGCCCCGGCCAAGTCCACGACCAGATTTCATGCCATGCATAAACGCTTTACCCGCTCGTGAAACCCTAAAACGACATGCCCTTCTGGAACTTCCCGAGCGGCACCAACGCAAACATCTCACGAGTGATCCGGTCGATGGTCTCCTGATCAGCTGTTTTCTTTTGGGTCAACAATTCAGCAGCCAGTTCCTGCAGCCGACCGCGATCTGCCTCAGCTTTTACGAAGGGCTCCACCGCTTCTGGGCTCACGGACCGAAGAAATTCCTCACCATCTCGGTCAATTTTTCCTACCGAATGGAGTGACCGCAGCCCTCTCGCAAACTCGAGAGCAAGATTCCGATTGATTGCTTCGGGGCTATCCTGCCCCGGGCCGCAGCCCACGGCGGCGATAAGGAGCAAAACAATCCAGACGACATAGCGGTTTCCAAGTGTTTGATTCATGGAAAACTCCGGTGGTGAAATTGGCTTACAAGATGCCGATTAGCAGCGAACTACTCCAGAACCTCGACCTCGCCTCCTGCTCGCGTGAGCGCAGCTTGAAAAACGGTTTTGGTTGTCGAGTAGGGCACAAAGCGGGTGCTTCCATCGGCCATGGCGACTCCAAGCTGCCCGCCTGAATGGCCAGAAGAATAGGAATACATGTTATACCTCCCGCTGCTCGTGGTGACTGCACCGAGAGCGAGGTTATCTCGATCGCAGCTCGCGGCCTTGTAGATCCCAAGCCACCAGTTATGGGCAGCGGCGTTTTCAGTCAACAAGATCGTTTTCGAAAGCCCGTCAGTGACTTTGCCAAGGGCGGTCATTCCTGCCTTCGCTGAAGTATTAAGGTATGCCCCGTAAGTCATCGGGCCTTCAAGGTTTTGGCCCCAGCTTTGGGGAGGAGCACCCGACCACATGTGAGTGTGATAGTTCAGGCCGCCGTTCGCTCGGTAGGTGCTGCCGCCGGCGCGAGTGACAAGACCACTTGACCCAGCAGTGGTCACGAAACTTGCACCGTTAATGTCGACTAGTCCGTCCGACCACGAGGGGCACATAAACGAACTCACCGTGGTATTGCGAAAAGTTAGGGTTGGTTCAGTGCCCCAGTTCGTAGGCGGGGCTGAGGAGGGGTAACCATTCGCTACGGCGACATCTAACAGCGATTGCTCTTCGATCATGGGCAAGATATCAACCTGCCAGGTCCACATCTTATTTTTGACCAGAGGAAGGTCGATAGGAATGTCGGAGTTACCGTCCGCCCCAACAACGGAATAGATGGCAGGAAAATGGTTGTCGCTGCCCCAGACCTGCTTATCAGCAAAGTTGTGGATGCCAAGCCCAAGCTGTTTCAGGTTATTTCCACAATTGGATCGGCGGGCAGACTCGCGTGCCTGCTGCACCGCAGGCAGGAGCAAACCCACGAGAACGCCAATGATGGCGATGACGACGAGTAACTCAATTAACGTGAAACCAGAGCGGCCAGATCGTCGCCCCTTTGGCAAAAGGTTTTGGGACATAACGTGACTCCTTTTAGCTAAAGTTGAAAACTTCTGGCGGATTCGCCCCCGCGTCCTGTAATTCGGCGTACCTCAAAAACCCCCGACTACTTGATAAAAATAGCAGCGATTACCACTCGCGTCGGTGGCGAAACCGCCACCCTGTTCGTGCAACATTCTTTCTGTAAATCCGGTATGGGCCTGATCGAAGCGAGCGTAGCGAGCTGAGATCAGGCCCATACCGGCGGCCAATTTGCAAAGGTGGGTCATCGAGGTTTTCTTGGAAGTGTCTTACTCCACCAAGAAAGGACCCTACGATGACCCACCAAGAAGAGAACCCTGTTGTTGATCACGTCATGACGCTGCTTATCGAGCATGGGCCGGCTGCGATGGCCTCGGCGTTCGCCACGATCATGAACCTTGCCATGCAGATCGAGCGTCAGCAAGCCCTCAAGGCCGAATCCCACCAGAGAACCGAGGAACGTCAGGGCTACGCCAACGGATTCAAGTCTAAGACGATGCGGACCCGTGTTGGCGAGGTGTCTCTGCGAATCCCGCAGACTCGTGGGTATCACGACGACGAGGGGCGGCCCTTTTACCCTAAGAGCCTGGAGCGGGGCGTCCGGAGCGAACGGGCCATGACGCTTGCCGTTGCCGAAATGTACGTCAAAGGCGTGAGTACGCGGAAGGTCACGGCAGTCGTTGAAAAGCTCTGTGGGCTTGAGGTGACGTCAACGCAGGTGAGTCGGGCGGCAGCCGAACTGGACGAGCAGCTGAGTGCTTGGAGAAACAGGCCACTCGGCGAAATCACCTACCTCATCCTCGACGCCAGATACGAAAAAATCCGGCACGGAGGGGCCGTGGTGCCTTGTGCCGTCCTCACGGCCATCGGCGTTACGCCAGACGGGAAACGCTCGGTTCTCGGCTGCAGCGTTGCCATGAGCGAAGCTGAGCCACACTGGCGAAAGTTCTTGGAGAGCCTTCTGGCGAGGGGAATGCGGGGCGTCAAACTCGTCGTCAGCGATGACCATGCCGGCCTTAAGGCGGCTCGTTCCGCCACGCTCAGCGGAATCCCCTGGCAGCGGTGCCAGTTCCACACTATCCGTAATGCGATGGCCCATGCCCCAAAAGCCTCAATGCGAGCCGATGTCTCTCAAGACCTCAGGCGCGTCTTCGATGCCGGTGATGAGCCAGAGGCGACACGCCGCCTCAAACAGATGATCGCTCG
>CALAZQ010000082.1 GCA_937926325.1 uncultured Planctomycetaceae bacterium
ATAGGCAGCGTCCTGACCCAGCCGTGCCGGGGCCAGTTCGACACACTCGTCGAAGTCTGCCCCCATTTGCTCGCAGATCAACTCGACGAGTCGGCGGATCGAGACTGGCTGGTCGGTTGCCAGGTGATAGATGCCCCCGTTTTGGCCCCGTTCCGCAATGGCCAATGTGGCCTCGATGACATCGGCGATGTGGATGAATGACCGGATGCTGGTGCCACCCCCCTCCAGCTTGAGCTTCTTGCCGGTCATCACGGCCAGAATGGTGCGGGGAATGATCCGATAAAGCTGCTGCCCTGGCCCGCAGATGTTTGCCGCCCTCGTCAGGCAGACGGGCAGCCCTTTCACGCTCTGGTAGGCCAGCAGGTTCATATCGCAGGCCGCCTTTGACACGGCGTAGGGCGTGGTCGGGTTCCACGGGGCATCCTCCCGAATGATGCCCGTGGTGTTGCCATACACCTCCGGGGTGGAGGTGTGCACAAACCGCTCGAGAAAAGGCAGCTCGGCAAGCTGTTCGTGCAGTCCGGCCATCGCCAAGGTGTTGGTGCGATACCAGTCCTGCGGGGTCTGCCAGCTTTGGGCGACCATGCCCTGGGCGGCCGTGTTGAAAACGACACCCGGCTCGAATGCCCGAATGGCGGCCGTGATCTCATCGAGCTGCTCGTTGAGATCGAGCTGGATGAACTGGTAACGCTGGTGGGGTGCCCAGCGGTGCGGCAGGAACATTTCATGCGGCTCAGGCGAGCGGCTGATCCCCAGCACGTCACTGCCGCGGGCCAACAGAGCGGCTGCCAGCTGCGACCCGGTGAATGAGTTGGCGCCGATGACGACGGCCCGCCGAATGCCAATATCCATGCCTGGTGAGTGCGGTCAGGTGGCCACAGCGGTTCGCTGCTTCATCCACTTTACGTTGAAATACCGAGGGTCGGTGAGCGAATCGGGCAGCCTGCCGGCGGTGAAAGCGTTCACCAAGTCACGGGCACCGTCACGGATGGTGCGGCTGGGCTCGAAGCCAAGCTGCGCGGAGATTTTTCGTGAGCAGATGTGGTAGCTGCGCGGATCGTCCGAGGGCGTATGGACGATCTCGATCGGCGGCCGGTCGGGGTATTCGGCCGCCACCACCTCGCGGATCACCTCGGCAATCTCATCGACGGTATGGTTTTCCCAGCCCGCGTTGAAGATTTCACCGGCGATCGGCTCATCAGGCAGGTCAAGCAGCAGACAGTAGAGATCGACCATGTCGCTGATGTGCATGTTTGGCCGCTTCTGGGCCCCGCCAAAGACCGTGATCTTCCCGTTATGGACTGCGTGGTTGGTGAGAATGTTCACCGTCAGGTCAAGTCGCTGTCGGGGTGAAACGCCACAGATGGTCGCCGGTCGGATGATCACCGGCACAAAGTCGGCGGTCTGCTCGGCCAGCAGCACCGGCTCGCACATCGCCTTGAATTTGTTGTAAAGCGATACCGGCACCAGCGGATGCTCTTCCGTCACCTCCGGGGCGTCACTGACGCCGTAGACACTGCCCGAAGAGGCGAAAATAAATCGCCGCACCCCGGCCGCCCGGCAGGCTTTGACCGTTGGACTGAAGGAGTCGTAGTTGATTGCGCGTGTGAAGTCGGGGTCGAGTTCGGCACTGGGGTCGTTGGAAATGCAGGCAAGGTGGATGATGGCATCGCAGCCCTCGGCAAACCGCTTCACGGCATCGGTGTCGCGGACGTCACCGGCGGTCTCGCTCAGCCGCGGATGTTCCCGCACGGCGGCCAGCGAATCGCGGCCAAAAAAGCAAATGTCAAAAACCTGCACTGCGTGGCCGCGGTCGAGCAGCGCGGGCACCAACACAGAGCCGACGTAGCCGGCACCGCCGATCACGCCGACTGTTTTGAATGTTTCAGCAGCGGTCATGTCGCCTCCTGCACGAGGTCGATCCAGCGGTGCAGGATGGCAGCGTGGCAGCTTTCGGCCAGGCCATAGTCGTCTGCCGGCACATGCAGGTTCAGCCAGCCAGCCTGCCGCAGCGGGTTGTCGGCCGCCATC
Source organism: uncultured Planctomycetaceae bacterium (assembly GCA_937926325.1). GTDB lineage: Bacteria > Planctomycetota > Planctomycetia > Pirellulales > UBA1268 > UBA1268. The sequence continues at coordinate 2,032 of CALAZQ010000082.1, forward strand.
GCCGAGAGCGTCACCACGTGCATCTGGAGGTCACGGGCGACCTCAGCTGCCCGCAGCAGATTGGGGGAGCGACCCGAACTGCTGATGGCCACCAGCATGTCGCCGGCTTGGCCTCGGTCGCGGAGTGGCTCAGCGAAGACGTGCTCGTAGCCCAGGTCGTTTGACACGGCGGTGATCAGCGACAGATCTGAAAACACCTGCGTGTGCAGCCGGCCATTCTTGGCCAAATCGGCAGCGACGTGGCTCGCCATCGACGCACTGGCACCATTTCCGATCAGATAGACCGTGCCTCGGCCCTCCCTGATGGCGAGCGTCGCCTCAACCCAGCGATCAAAGCCGGCATCGCAGGCAACGTTGGCCGAGGTTTCATCGACAACGCTGACTGCAGCGAGGGCGTCGCAGTAGCGGCTCACATACGTCCGCCAGCCGGCGGCAGCTGTCGCAGTTGGGCTCATGTCGGTGGCCATGCGTTCGCTATTTCAGGATGCTTTCGAGATATTTCAGCAGCGACACCCGATTGACCGGTTCGCGGTTGCCAACCGTGCCAACCGCGAGAGCCCCGGCGGCATTGCCGATGAAGCTGGTGACTTCAAGCGGTGCACCGGCCGCCGCAAGCGGGGCGGCCACCGACAGGAACGCATCTCCCGCACCGACGCGGTCAACCACCTTGGCGGCAACCGCAGGCACACCAACAAACGACCCGCTGCCCTCATACCCCAGGCAGCCATTGGCTCCCCGGGTAACCAGCAGCTGTTGGGGACGAATGTCGTCGTAAAGATTCCTCACGATGCCCCGGATGTCGCCGCGGGGGTCACGGGCTTCAAGCCGGGCCTCGCCTTCGGTGGCGGTCATGAAGTCGGGCCCACGCCCACTGCCCGCTCGATACTTTGAGATGGTGTGATAGCCGAGGTTGCCGGCATTGGTCTGGGCGTTGACCGCCAGAAACCGTGATCGCTCGCGGAGGATCTCGGCCGCCCGGGGTGAAAGCATGAAGTGGCCGAAGTCGATCGTGAGAATCAGGTCGTACTGCGGCAGCTGCTCCATCAGGGCACCGCAGATTTCATCATCCTCGTCTTGGGAGAGAATCGAGTCGTTGATGTCGTAGGTCTCGAGGAGTTTGGCGAAGTGATACTCTTCGACGTACCGGGTCTTGCGAATCGTCGGCGACTCGCGGCGATGCAGAAAAAGCCGCTTCACCTTCGGATCGAGTCTTCGTTCGATGAATCCCTCATGAGAGTTTTCGGTGCCCAACAGGGTGAGCACGCCGACTTCGTCACAGACCTGCGCCACATGGTTGGCTGCTGCCAGAATGCCGCCGGCGAATTTTTCGCTGGAAAGTCGCTTGAGGACGAGCGTCGGCTCTTTCGACGATTTTCCGATGGCATCGCAATAGACATACTCGTCAATGATGGTTTCACCGACGAGCAGCACCTTGAGGCCGGCCGCCTTTTCGATCCAGTCCCGCAGGTCACCGAAGGAATGCTGAGCCGCGAATTGCTTCAGCCAGGCTTGGGTGTCGTCGGGAAGCACCGACAGGTGGCTGTTGACCAGACGGCTTGAGCTGTAGGTCTCACCGCTGGTGAAGGCGATCTCACCACCGGCGGACCGAACGGCGTCGGCCTCATCGTTGATCTTGCCCGTGAGGTCGGCTGCGGCGTCCTTGTAGTCGGGGCCCTTCACATAGAGATCTGGCTGAATCAGGCCGATCGCCTCGACGGCAGTCGGCTGGTTATTGATGGCGACCTGGTCAACGCAGGTCAGTCCAGCAAGCATTTCGGCCCGCAGGGTTTCGGTAAAGGCGGGGCGGTGCGGGCCCTTGTTGACGAATCGGTCCGGCGTCAGCGTGACGATGAGCATGTCGCCCATCGCTCGGGCTTCTTCGAGGTACCGCAGATGGCCGACGTGGAGGACGTCAAAGACCCCGTGGCACATCACCACCCGCTGGCCGATCTGTCGGGCCTCAGCCGCCGTTTCGGCAAGCTGTGCAAGGGAGACGATCTTGTCGGTGACGTCAGGCATTGGCGGAACTGGTCGCTGCAGGTTTGAACGCTCAACACCTCAAAATACCCGACGGTTTCCCGCGATCATCCTGCGAACGGGACTGTTCACCAAATCCTCATGTTTGTCGTTGCTGGCTGGTGAGCAACCAATCCACAAATGCCGCAAGGCCCTCAAAGGCAGGAATGTCGGGCGGCGGCATCAACGGGCCGGCGGCATCAGGCCGTGTTGTCGGCACCACGGCAGCCACGCGGATGCCGGCGGCCTGACCGGCCTGCCAGTCGGCGGGCGAATCGCCCACCATCCAACAGTCTTCGGCCGCGAGCGCATACGTTGCCCGCATCTCCTCGATGAACCGGGGTGAGGGCTTGCGATAGCCGTGTGGATCGTCAGGTTTTTCGGTGGCGATGCAGACCTCACTGAAGAGTTCGCTGCCGAGGCCCAAGAGTTCGAGCATCCGCCGATTGCAGGCTTCGACGTCGGCCAGGGTGAACCAGCCCCGGCCGACGCCCGATTGGTTGGTAAAGAGAAAGAGTCGGCAGTCCGCAGCGACGAGCCTCTCAATCGCCTGGGCAACACCGGGCAGCAGGCAGACACCGTCGGGATCACAGAGGTAGTGCCGGTTCTCGATCAACGTGCCGTCACGGTCGAGAAAGAGCGTCGGGCCGGCAGTCATGATTGAATGTCGGCTGGCTGAACGGCTGTGGCGGTCACCTGGCTACGGGCCAGCAGGCTGAGGCCAGCGGCCAGGGCAGCGATCACCGACATTGAGAGCACCCGGTGGCCGAGCGCGGCAATCAGTCCTGCAGCTTTCGCATCAGGCACGGCCGCTTGATAAAGCTGTTCGATGACGAGTTCTACTGCTCCGAGCCCGGCCATCGGCAGTGGCAGAATACCGGTTGATGTGCCCAGCGACATGATCACGCAGTGCTGACCCCATGATGGGTGGGGCAGCGACAGCCCGCGGGCAATGAGCCAGAGCACGGTGGCGTTGAGGGCGTGGACGGTAATCCCCCAGAGAACGGCAACACCGAACGCCCAGGGGCGGCTGCGGAACCGTTCAATTGAGGCAAGGACCGGCGTCAGGGCTTTGTTGACCAGCGGCCACCGACGGGTAACGGCCAGCAGGGGGCCGAGATTGACGAACAGCCCGAGCAGAATCACCAGCCCGCCTCCTGCCACGGCCAGCCAGAGAACTGGCAGACTGGCGGCGAGCACGCTTGACCAGTGGCTCTCTGAGCCGCGGCAAAGCTGTCCGGCAATCGCCGCCAGACAGAAAAGCGCGTAGACCCCGGCGACGCGGTCGGCCAGGATCGCGGTCACCAAGCCTACCCGGTGGCCTTCCGCTGCCCGGCCAACAGCGACGCCCCGATAGAGATCACCGCCTGCCGCCCCGACAGCGGCGAAGCTGAGCAGTTCGGCAACGGCTGAGGCTGCGGTGGCCCGCAGCCAACCGACCGGAATGCCAACTAACCGCAGAAGCCAGTGCCAGCGAGAGTAGAAGAGCAGCTGACCACCGGCGGCGACGCCGCTGGCAGCCCCCAATAACAACCAGTCTTTTTGCTGGCCCGCCAGCTCTGCGACGCCGGGCTGGGCTGCAAGCGTCCAGGCCATCCACCCGCAGGCAACGCAGGCAAAGAGGCTGCCAATGAAGCCAAGTAGTTTAGAGAAATACATAAGCAGTACCGAGACACGGGGCGGCCTGTTCATGGTTCAGGATTCGAGGCTCGGATATTTTTTGAAAGTTCCGTGCGCGTGTGTCAGGGACAATGGGTTACGCCGACTAGACCATCCAGCCGACTTTTTCACGCTCGCATTTCCCGACGCAGTTCCGTCGCTGTCGCGTCGCAAGAACTTATTTCGTCATCATCAAAGGGCCAAGCCCACGCAATTGTTCCAAAAGCAGGCGTAAATTCACCATCTGGATCGATCCGTTGAAGTGGGGACGCGCGCACCCGGTCGTGTCCAGAACCTCTTAGCCTCTGGGCAAGATTAAACCATGAAATATCATCAGGTGCAGAAAGGTGCCAAATCCCTGACACGGGCTCCCTGAGCAACCGAGTCAACAACCTCGCTACCTCGTTTGCTTGAACCAACGAAACTCTCGCATCTGCTGAGGCAATGACCGATCCATTGCTGGCC
>CALAZQ010000083.1 GCA_937926325.1 uncultured Planctomycetaceae bacterium
CGGCGGCCTCGTGTTCCTTTTTCGCCTTGGCAAGCTACCTGCTGCCCCGCCACTCGCCGCGTTCATGAGCGACCAGCCACTTATTATTCGCTTGGCGTGAGACTCCAAACGTCCTTGCCGTGTGGGCTTTCTTCATCCCTTGCGTCTGTACCGCCTCGATCACGCGACGGCGAAGGTCTTCCTGGGCTTCTGACGACAGCGAGCGAACGTCTTTGTGTGCCATGAATTGGCCAAGCGAGGCGAAGCCTTTAAGTCAACTATTTAATGACCGGAGCAGTAATGCTGCCGCAACCATTCGGTGATGCCCAACTCCAGCGAGCGTCATAAACCCCGGGCCGGTCGATTACTCGGTTTTTCGACGATGATCTTCCAATCCGTCTGTTCTGGCACCCGGAAGCTCAGGCCTGATGTAGCCGGGTCTGCAAACCGTCGGTGAACGAGTTGCCTCCCACGGTCCTGCGGGTCATTCGGATTGGGAAGTACTTCTGCGTCCTTGATCGCCACCCGGACGACTCCCGCTTTCATGCCGTCATTTTCCTTGAGGGTTCCGATCGTGAATGAACCATCGGGTTTCACGCGACCCCAGGCCTGTCCCGCCGTACCGCCCAACTCAACGACGACTCTGCCCTTCGAGAGCGGTGTGCCGTCCGGAAACTGGACGCGGCCCTTCACCCTATACAGGTCAGATCGGCCACAGCCGGCGAGAAGAACCATGGCAAAGCAGCAGGCCAAAGCAGTGCGAGACACCGCCTCCGGGGGCCGTCGACAAAAAGCACTGTCGCGATAAAGCATTCGGAGAGTCTCTCCCAGGAGTGGCTCGGCACGTCAATGGCCTCCGGTCATGGCAGACCGACTACCGCCCCGTCACGGCGATCGCCCAGTCGCTCGAGATTCGTGTCGGAGATGTCGTTACTAATGGTCAGAACAGCACCATCTGCCATCAGAAAATTGCATACGCCGGGATGCCACGAGCCGATGGTCGTATTCGGGCTTGACTCGTCCGGACCACGGGCAATCCCGCCACCGTTGGCCCTCACAAAAAGCCGACCGCGACCGCCTCTCTGCATCGCTGAGACGGGTGGATCATCCATCCCGTCTCTGGGGTCACCATACCCACCGCTCTTCCCAATCTCATCGACGAAAACATGCTTTTCCGCAAGCAGCGCCGTCTTACTTGTGCCGTCGGTAACGTGCCGGATCTGGCAGCGGGGATACCAGCCCTTGTAGCTGTCGTTTGAAGGATCTGCATCAGACACGTCCACTTTCAGATGAGTGATCAACTGACCGCTTGCGTTTGTCGGTCCCATCGCGACGTTGAGCACCTGAAAGGCGACGTCTCGCGTTTGCTCCCATTCGGAGCCGCTGCATTGTCGCCCGTATTTCGCCCAGCAATTGGTGTCCCGATGATCGGTAGTTGTATTCGTCGAACCGATCGAAATGATTCCGTAATCACATGTATTGCAACTTTCGTAGGCCTGCCCATGTCCAATAATTGCCGTGGTACGCTTTCCCCGAGACGGACAGTTGAGCCAGTTGGGCCGGGTGTATCGCACAGTCTGATCATATTCTGTACCGACGATCGTCTTCCAATTTTGGTGCATCACCGCATCACCTCCACCGTACTGGTTGTAATGCATTCCCGCGTCATAGTCGATTTGGTCTGCAAGCTCGGCATCCTCCATGAACGGCAGAATGATCGCGAAAAATGGAATTCCAGCAGGCCCTTGATTTGACCACGTCGCACCAGTCACCGATGGCGGATAGCCGCGGCGGGCAGATTCAAAAT
>CALAZQ010000084.1 GCA_937926325.1 uncultured Planctomycetaceae bacterium
ACCCTGCCACGGCTTTCTCGCTGCGGTTTTGTGCAGACCGGTAACCGAGCAATTGCCTCAAAGAGCACGCGGAACATAGGGCGAATCCTTTGTATTGGCTTGAACTTAGGGGGAAACGGGCAGGCGAACTATGTGTTGCTACGCCAGACCCCCGGAAAGGGTTCATGCCGCATATCTCTTGCCCCCCCAAAGTATCGGCAGCATCGCGATAGCAGTCAAGAAATCGGTTGCTGTCTTTTTATGAGCCTCCGCCCGCGAACTAGCGTTGCGGCGGCCGAGGAGAGTTTGTTATTCGTCTGCAAACGTAGCAGACCCTCTGCCGCCGGAGAGGTCATCATCCAGAATCCACTCGTTGTGGGGGTTCAAGCAATTTATGCAGACCGATTGCTCCACCATTTCCGGTGTCATCTGCAAGCCGTTGGCACGCCATACCGACGCCCGCGGCTGGCTTATCGAGATCTACCGGGAGGACGAGCTGCCGGCCAGCCTGCACCCCGTGATGGCCTACGTCAGCCAGACCGAGCCCGGCGTGGCCCGCGGTCCGCACGAACATGTCGATCAAACCGATTATTTCGCGTTTATGGGCCCGGGCGATTTTGAGCTGTGCCTCTGGGACGCCCGGCCCGGTTCGGCAACCCACGGTCTTCACACCCGCACAATCTGCGGTGCCTCAAACCCGTTGGCCGTCGTGATCCCGCCCGGGGTTGTGCATGCCTATCGAAACGTCGGTGACACTGCCGGCTGGGTCTTCAACGCCCCCAACCGTCTCTACGCCGGCCCGGGCAAGCAGGATCCAGTCGATGAAATCCGTCACGAAGCAGATCCAGACAGCCCCTACAAGCTCGATCCTTTGCCCAGAAAGAGCCCAGTGGTCTGAAGGGCCAGAAACCATTCAATCCAGAGTCTGATTTCCTTCGCTGCAGCACCCCGCATGCGGTGACAATTCGTCGAAGGCACAGCGATACTCGTCGAGGAACCGCTTCCAATGACTGCAAAGCTCAAAGGCATCGTGCTGGCCGGCGGCGCCGGTACCCGTCTTCACCCGATGACCTTGGCCATCTCAAAGCAGATGCTGCCAGTCTACGACAAGCCGATGATTTATTACCCCCTCTCGACACTCATGCTGGCGGGCATCCGTGACATCCTGATCATCTCCACCCCGCATGATCTCCCCCACTTTCAGCAGCTGCTGGGAGATGGTACTTCCTTTGGTGTTTCGCTTTCGTACGCCGAACAGCCGCGGCCCGAGGGGCTGGCACAGGCATTTTTGATCGGGGCTGATTTCCTGGCCGGAGACCGCGCGGCGCTCGTCCTGGGCGACAACGTCTTCTATGGTCACGGCTTCCAGTCGGTGCTGCAGAAGGTCGCAGCTCGCGAGCAGGCGGCGACTGTCTTTGCCTACCCGGTCAAAGACCCCGAGCGGTTCGGTGTGGTTGAGTTTGATGCGACCGGCAAGGCCCTGTCGCTGGAGGAAAAACCAATGGCTCCACGCTCGCACTTTGCCATTCCCGGCCTCTACTTTTACGACGAGTCCGTCACCGAACTGGCAGGCAGCCTCCGGCCCAGCCCCCGGGGTGAACTGGAGATCACCGATCTCAATCGGTGCTACCTGGAGACTGGACGATTACAGGTCGAAAAACTCGGTCGTGGATTTGCCTGGCTCGACACCGGCACTCCGGAATCACTGCTGCAGGCATCGTCTTTCGTGCAGACCATTCAGGAGCGGCAAGGACTGAAGATCGCCTGCCTGGAGGAAATCGCCCTCAATCTCGGCTATCTTGATGTCGCTGCGGTACGAGACACGGGAACCCGCATGAAGAGTGACTATGGCCGCTACCTCACCCAGATCGCGGCTGAGTATGAGGCAACCCATGAA
>CALAZQ010000085.1 GCA_937926325.1 uncultured Planctomycetaceae bacterium
GCTCAAGCAATCGAGGGAAGGGAGGCTCGGGGGTCGGCGAACGCTCGAGGAGCGTTGGGCGTATCCTCGCCCCGCGACGAGACTTTTGCCGCCCCCGAGCCGGCGATACAAGGAGGCCGGATGCCGTCTATCGCAGCAGGTTGCCGGTCGACTCGACGCGGGTGGCCATCTCGGCGTAGGCCTGCGACTTGTCGGTGTCGCCCTGTTCGGCATACATCGTGGAGAGATTGCCATAGGCGACCGACAGGGCCCGCTCGTCGAGCTGCTTCCGGTCGACGGCTTCAACCATCAGGTCCACGCCGGTTCGGCTGAGGTCGATGGCATCTTCCCGGCGTTCGACCTGCCAGTAGGAGATCGCCATGCTGACGAACGACTCGCCCACGCGACCGATCTCCTCATCGGTGATGACCTCTTCATTCCGATTCCAGAGTGGAATCGCCTTGTCGAACCAGGTGACGGCCGTGGCGTGGTCGCTGTTCCGCAGGCTGTGCATGATGCCGATCTGGAACATCAGGTCACCAAGATCCTTCCGCTCGATTGCCGTCAGTTCCCGATGCTCAGCCCCCCGTTCAAGATAGGCGACTGTCAAGGTGGCATTGTCGAGCATGTCTTCGGCGTCGCCCCGCTTCCGGGCGGCGGCCAGGGCGTCGGCGAGGCCGCAGCCGACCTGCCAGTCGATCTGCCGGCGTCGCCAGGGGTCGGTCACCGAGTCATTCATCCGCTCCCGCAGTTCCAGCAGCCGCTTGACCCAGGGCACCGCTTCGACAGCATTGGCCGAACCGGCCGCCACCGACAGGGCGCCACAGCTCAGTTCCAACTCGAGCCGATCCCGGTCCGGGTCGTCGGCATCGAGATTCGCCACGATGCCGTTGGCCCGGCTGATCCACTTGGGAATCACCCGATTTTTCTGCTGCCAGGTTCCTTGGGCAATGGCCTCCGCGGTGCCAAGGTGGGCATCGAGCAGAACCCGGCGGGCCACTGAGCGAACATTGTCGGAACGACTGGCGGCCAGCGGGGTCGCCTTGCGGATTGCCTCGGTGAACAGATCGACCGCCTGCTCAAAGGCGGGCTCATCCTTGGCCAGTTCGACGCGGGCCCGCAGTTTGCCAGCCTGGGCGGCCAGCAGCGAAGACACGCTCGGCCGCTCCACCAGGGCATCGATTGCCGCATCGGCGTCAGCGGTCCGGCCCAGGGCCAGCAGAATCTCAGCCCGCTTCAGGCCCGTCCAGGCATCCCCGGGGCCGAGTTGTTCGGCCTTGTCGGCCAGTTTGAGGGCGGTCTGCCAGCGGCCTTCGTCACACATCAGCGCCAGCAGCAGGCGATGGGCCCGCAGGTGGGTCGGGTCGATTTCGATGGCGTACTGGAGGTCGGCGACTGCATAGGCCGCACTGGTGTTGATTTCCCCCTCAGCCCGCAGCACGAATGAGTCGGGGTCGAGTGGCTCCAGCAGCACCGCCGTGGCCGAGGTCGTGCCCGCCTCCAGGCTGAACATCACGCCACGCTCCGGGAAAACCTGCCCGATGGCCGTGCCGGTGTCGTCCAGGACGGCCACGGTGCGGAGGTCGGCGATCTCGAGTTGCTTGGCGAGGTCGGTGGCGGGTACCGGCTGAGCCAGCTTGATCTGGATGGCGGTGGCGATGCCATCCTTGAAGGTGACGGCAACCCGGTCGAAGGGCTCGATCTCCCAGGCGAAGCATTCGTTGCCATCCTCACGCGGAACAGCCTGCCCGGGACCCCAGTCGGCGTCGATTTCGGCCCGCGTGGTCTTGCCCGGGTAGGCACCCCGGAAGCTGGCCGGATCGATCGCCAGGGTTGGGGTCTCGTCGGGGGCTTCGGCGACCGGTGCGGTCAGGGGTGCGGTGTCGGACGGGTCGGGGGTCTCGGCAACCTGCTGAGGTCTGGCCACTTTCTCGTCCGAGCGAGCGACGCTGGTCTCGATGGCGGCTGCTTCTGCTGTCGGGCTCGACTGCTGCAGCAGGCTGCGTGCAGCTTCCAGGGGCCGCTGCCAGGAGGGGCCTTCAGCCGAGTCAGCCCGATTCAGCACGCTCGTCTCGGGGCCGAGAGCAGCCGATCTGCGTGGCGGCTCAACGGTGGTGGTGGGCTCCGCTGGAACCGATGATGGCTTTGCCTTGGGTTTGGGAAGCAGATCGTTCCAGGCGGCGGCATAGACCTTGGGGTCAAACAGCCGGGCAGCCCGCTCGGTGAACGACCGGCCGGCTTCAGCGGCAGCGGCCGGCGGCTGCTCAGCCGTCTCATCAGGTGCCTGCCGGTCGCTGGCTGTTGATGCACTCTTCCGGCTACCCGCCCGCGGCCTGCCGGCAGTTTTGCCGCCGACATTGGGCCGCACCACCGGGACGATCGCCTCGGTCGGTGGGCTGCCGGCTGATGCCGTGTCACCGCTGGTTGCGGTTGCTTCTCCGATCGACTTGACCCAGGCGGGAACCTGCATCGGAGTCGGCGAGCGGGGCTCAGCTGCCTGACCAGGGGCAACGAGGCTGACGGCGGCAAGGGCGGCCATCGCCGAGAGCAGATGGGCGGTGCGGTGGCGGTGCATCACGATCACGATTCGTACCTCCGAGGACACGCGGACATCCGCCACCCGGCGAAGCCCGACGTGGGGGGGACGGTAGGTATCGAGAAAAATGACGTCCAGACCAAAATGCAGGGGGTATCCTGAGTTTTCATCCCATGCCACCACCCTCGCAGTTACCGATGGCTCCGCATTCTCCAGACGGCCCGCATTTCGTCGTCATTGGCGGTGGCCTGGCCGGTCTCGCCGCGGCAGAGTGGCTGGCCGCCGAGCAGGAAAGCCGCGGACATCGGCGCATCACCCTGCTGGAGGCTGGTTCCCGCCTGGGCGGTGTGATCGAAACCATCAGGCAGGACGGCTGGCTGATTGAACGCTCAGCCGACAGCTTTCTGGCGGCCCGTCCCGAAGGAATTGAGCTGGTTCGCCGGCTCGGGCTGGAGGGCGAACTGGTGGGCGTGGCCCCTGCCGTCCGGCGGGCATTGGTCTGGTCCGAGCCTCGGCGGGCTGCGGCCGGACGGCTGGTGCCGGTGCCGGCTGGGTTTCGGCTGTTGGCACCGGGAAAACTTTCCAGCGTGCTCGCCTCGCCGCTGCTCTCCTGGCCGGCCCGCCTGCGGGTGGCTGCCGAACGGTTCGTGCCCCCCCGGCTTGCCCCTGAGGCCGAGCATGACGAAAGCCTTGAGTCGTTCGCCGTCCGCCGGCTCGGCCGGACGGCCTTTGACCAACTTGTTCAGCCGTTGGTTTCGGGCATCTGGACCGCCGACCCGGCCCGGCTGAGCATGGCCGCCGCCTGTCCAGAGTTTTTGGCGATGGAACGGGAGCAGGGCAGCCTCACCCGCGGCGAACGGCTGCGGCTGCGGGCGGCCGGTGCGGCCGCCGAGGCACGGGGAGCCCGCTACGGCCAGTTCGTCTCGTTCCAAAACGGCATGCAGACACTCATTGATGGGATCAGCCGGCGGCTGGCGGACAGCGGCGTCGAAATCGCGTATCGGCAGGTGACGTCATTGCGGCCAGCAGCCGGCGGCTGGCGGCTGGAACTGGCCGACGGCAGTCCGCTGGATGCCACCGGCGTTGTCGTGGCGGTGCCCCCTCGGGCGGCCAGCCGGCTGCTCGAACCGGTCGCACCGGCTCTGGCCGCCGATCTCGGCGGAATCGAGACAGCCGGTGCGGCCATCGTTTCGCTGGGGTTTGCCCGCGAGCAGGTCGGCCATCCGCTCGCTGCGGCCGGCATGGTGGTGCCGCGGGCCAGCGGCCGGCGTCTGCTGGCAGCGAGTTTTTCCAGCAGCAAATTCGCCGGCCGGGCACCGACGGGTTCCGTTCTCATCCGGGGCTTCATCGGCGGGGCGCTCGACCCCGGGGTTGCCAGCCTGCCGGATCAGGAGGTCATTGCTCTCGTGCTCAGCGACCTCAGCGAGATGCTCGGTATTCGGGGCCGACCGACGCTTGTTCGGATTGACCGCTGGCACGACGCGATGCCGCAGTATCACGTCGGGCATTGCGACCGAATCGCCCGCATTCAACACGCGGAGGCGGCATTGCCAGGTTTCGGCCTTGCCGGTGGGGCCTACACCGGGGTCGGCATCCCGCAGGTGATCGGCTCAGGCCAGCGGGCAGCAGCGTTGGCGGTCACTCATCGCTAGACCGCATCCTCGGTAGCCATCGCCGCGATCAGCCAACCTCGGAAAGGGAGGCTCGGGGGTCGGCGAACGCTCGAGGAGCGTCGGGCGTATCCTCGCCCCGCGACGAGACTTTTGCCGCCCCCGAGCCGGCGAGACACGGGGGCCGGATGGTGCCTCAACAACCCGGAGGCCTGGCGAGGCAAAGGCCGCTACTTCTTCTTGCCCTTCTTGCCTTCCTCGGCGGTGTCGTCGGCCTTGGTCTTCTTTTTCTTTTTCATCGAGATCTTATAGACCCTGACCTTGGGCAGCCCGAGAGGGCTCTGGCCGTCCTCCCACCGTTCAAGCTCCTTGAGCTTGGCGATTCGCTCGGCCCGCCTGAGAACGCCGCGACTGCCGCCGCCACCTTTGCGGATCCGGAGACTTTTGTTCATCGTCATGGCAGTGATTCCTCAAACGCTGGCGGGCTCTGATCGGGTGCTGATTTGTTGCCGGCATAACTGTCCGACAGAATCCCACAGTGTAGGTGCCCTCGCCCGGGCTGCAAGGGTGGCGGCAGTTACAGCCGAGCAATTCGACCGAGGAAAACCCGGAACGATTCGGGGCGTTCTTCGGGCTCGGCCCGCAGGCAGTCCATGATGGCCCCCGCGAGGCTTGCGGGAATGTCGCTGTTCCGCTCCCTGATATCCGGGGGGGGCGTGTCGTGGGCCAAGGCCGCCCGAGCATTCCCGCCCGGCCAGGGCAGGAGCCCGCAGCAGATTTCGTAGGCCGTCACGCCGAATGAAAAAATATCGAGCTGGCGACTGCACTGGCGGCGGCGGATCACCTCTGGCGCCATGTAGTTCGGCGTGCCGGTGCGATTGCCGGGTCGCAGGAACGGGGGAGCGTCGGGCACCGACAGCCCAAAGTCAAACAGGGTCACCCGGCCCTTCGGGCTGAGCATGAGATTCCGGGGGCAGATGTCACGGTGGACGAACCCCGCCTCATGGACCACTGCCAGGGCTGAGGCTGCCTGACGAATAATGTCGATCCGCTCCGGAAGGCTCAGCGGGTCCCCCCGCTTCAGCCGCAGGTGAACCAGACTGCCTTCGAGAAACTCCTGGACCAGGTACTGGCCACCGTCATGGGTGCGGCCGAACTCGTGGGTGACCACGATGTGGTCGCCTTTGATCTGGCTGCTGATTTCGCCCTCACTCGGCTTGTTCAGCCCCTTGAAGCGGGCCTCGATCGGTGCAAGTTTGGCGGTGTCGGGAAGCTTCAGTCCGACGATCTGGCCCGATTCGCTGTCACGAACCTTGAAAAACCGGGACATCGTCCCGGCGATGCCCTCCCCCAGTGGTTCGAACCGTTTCCAGACATGAACCTTTGGCCGGCCGCCACCGCCGAACAAAGAAGCCACCAGAGAGCGAAGATTCATGGGCTCAAACAGACCCTATCTGCCGGACCGGTTGCCGACGCCAGAGGAGCTGGCCGTTCAGTGTTTCAGCGCCGACAGCTCCTCGCGGGCAGCGGTCAGTTCCACTTCCAGCCGGGGAATTTCGGCCGGATCGTCGGGCTGTTTTTTGGCGGCGGCCAGCAACTGCTGCAGCTTGGCAACCTTTTGCTGCAGAACTTCAATCCGTTTTTTGGTTTTCTTGTCCATCAGTGGTCTGCTGTGGGTGGCGGTGAGCAGCTGGAACAATGCTCAGCAAGCGACTCAGCCGGAGCCGGTCACTCGGCCGCCGCTGGCTCAGCCGGTGCCGCATCGCCCTGCTCACGAAAGGCGGAGCCCGCGGCCGAGTTCTCATACCGATCCGCCGCGGCGGGCGGGGCTGCTGCCGGCGCATCCAGTTGTACGCCCGTCGCCCCCGTCTCCAGATTCGGACCGGTGTGGAGGTTTCGCATCCAGCCGGAAATCATCACCACCGCCACGGCCAAACCGAGGGTCACGCTGAGCCAGCGGGCCCGATCCCGCCGGATCCAGGCGGTGCCCGAACCGCGGCCGACCAGCCCGCTCGCCAGGTAGAAGACCCCGAGGGCCAGCAGGAACTTGACGCCAAAGATGGCGTGATAGCTGGTCTGCCGCATCCACTGGCCGTCCGCCCAGCCCTGGCTTTTCACGGTGTTGTTGAACAGGAGAAAGTTTGTCAGCCCACTGACCAGCAGCAGGGTGATGCCGCCAATCACCCAGGGCAGCCACCGCCGGCGGACCGCCTCGTGCAGTTTCTCCCGCGTTGCTTCATCGGTTTCGGCAACCGCAGGCAGAAAGGCAAAGCGGGCAAAGAACAGCCCACCTACCGTCAGCACGGCACCAAGGATATGGGCCCAACGCAGCAAGAGTAGGACGGCATCCATTCAGACAGCTTCTCCGGGAGCACGTGGGGGCGGACGTATAACCTGCTCAATGGTAGCATGCTTCTCGGCACGACCACAGAGGCGACCAGCAGCACCATGGACGAACTTTTCAGGGGGGCGGAGTGGGAGTCGTTTGAGGCCGCCCTCGGCGGATCCCCGCACGAACGCTGGATGCGGCTGGCCCTCGAGGAGGCCCGCGCGGCCGCCGCGGAAGACGAGGTTCCCGTCGGTGCGGTGATTCTTGCCGGTGGCCGGGTGATCGCCAGTGGCCACAATCAGCGGGAGCAGTTGGCCGACCCGACGGCCCATGCCGAAATGATCGCCCTGACCCAGGCGGCGGCCAGCCTCGGTTCCTGGCGACTGGAGCAATGCGTGCTGTATGTCACGCTTGAGCCCTGCCCGATGTGTGCCGGCGCCATCCTCCAGGCCAGGGTGCCCTGCGTGGTCTGGGGAGCGGCCGACCCCAAGGCGGGAGCGGTCGAATCGCTCTACCGGCTCTTCGATGACAGGCGGCTCAACCATCGGGTTGAGCATGTCGGGCATGTGCTCGAGACCGAGTGCGGCAGCCTGCTGACGGAGTTCTTCCGCAACAAACGCGGCTAACTGTCCGCGGAAAAAGCCGTCCATGGCAATGGTGTTCGGCACGACTGTGTGGCGTTAGACCGCAATCCGGCCCGCGTGTATCGCCGGCTCGGGGGCGGCAAAAGTCTCGTCGCGGGGCGAGGATACGCCCAACGCTCCTCGAGCGTTCGCCGACCCCCGAGCCTACCCGTTCTGGATCTAATCCCGACTCGATATTCCGGGAGGGGTGCTCGTGCCCTGAGAGCCGGCGTAGCTGGCCAGCGGAGCCATGGATGGCGGAGCGCAGGCAGCTTCGAACGAGCGAAGGCCTGGAGGGCCGCAGCGAGTGTCCGGCGACAGGGCACGGGCAGCCCGACCTACGCTGGACGTCGGTGTTCCCTTCTCAAAAACAGTTCTAAAGTACCGATCGTCTGATGTAGAACGTTACGTGCCGAACACCATTGCCCACCATAGCCCTTGCCGGCTCATGCGGGCGAACGCCATTCCACTTGGGCAACACCCGAAAACGCCAAGGGTTTTCGGGGTTGCTGGTCGCCGCTTCCTGCGGCCGCAGACTTTATCAATCGTCTGCTAACGCTGATTGATCGGAACGAATTCCCGCAGCGTCTCGCCGGAATAGACCTGCCGGGGCCGGCAGATTTTCTTGGTCGGGCTGCGGTGCATCTCCATCCAGTGGGCGATCCAGCCGGGCAGCCGGCCCATGGCGAAGAGCACCGTGAACATCTGCTCGGGAATGCCCATCGCCCGATAGATGACGCCTGAGTAGAAATCGACGTTCGGGTAGAGCTTCCGCTCAATGAAATACTCGTCGGCCCGGGCCACCTCCTCGAGTTGCTGCGCGATGTCGAACAGCGGATCCTTCCGCTCAATCTTCGCCAGCAGTTTGTCGCAGGTTGCCTTGATCAGCTTGGCCCGGGGGTCATAGTTCTTGTAGACCCGGTGGCCAAAGCCCATCAGCCGGAAGCTCGAGTTCTTGTCCTTTGCCAGATCGACATACTTCTTCACGTTGCCGCCGTCGGCCACGATCTGCTCGAGCATCTCGACGCAGGCCTGGTTGGCCCCGCCATGCAGCGGCCCCCAGAGCGCCGAGACCCCGGCCGAGATGCTGGCAAAGAGGTTGGCATCGCTGGAGCCGACCATCCGCACCGTCGAGGTCGAGCAGTTCTGCTCGTGGTCGGCATGCACGATCAGCAGCATGTCGAGGGCGTCGGCAAAGTCGGGGTCGATGTGGTACTCCTCGCAGGGCACCGCAAACATCATCTGGAGGAAATTTTCACAATACGACAGATCGTTCCGCGGATAGATCAGCGGCTGCCCGATCGACTTCTTATAGCTGTAGGCCGCGATCGTCGGCAGCTTGGCCAGCAGCCGGTGGACGCTGACCGTCACCTGATCCGGGTCACGAACATCGAGGGAGTCTTGGTAGAAGGTCGAGAGGGCTCCGACCACGCTCCCCACGATGGCCATCGGATGGGCATCCCGCGGAAAGCCGTTGTAGAAGTTCCGCATGTCCTCGTGGATCATCGAGTGCTGCGACAGTGAGTGACGGAACGCGTTGAGTTCGTCACTCGTCGGCAGTTCTCCATAGATCAGCAGGTAGGCGACCTCGATGAAGTCGCACCGCTCGGCGAGGTCCTCGATGGGGTAACCGCGATAGCGGAGGATGCCCTGCTCGCCGTTGAGAAAGGTGATGCCGCTGGCGGTCGAGCCGGTGTTGACGTAGCCCTCGTCGAGCGTGATCAGACCGGTACCGGCCCGCAGCTTGGCGATATCGACCGCCCGCTCCCCTTCGCTGCCGACGATCACCGGCAGTTCGATCGATTCGCCGTCGAGTTGCAGGCTGGCAGGCGATTCGGCGTGGGTGCCCGGCCAGGGTGTTGTGGGTAGAGCGGACTTGGCGGTCGGGGCACTCATGCGGCAGCCTCCAGGGTGTTAATCGGCGGCGGACCCGCCGCGCGACGATCCACATCCGCCTGGGCAGAGTGTAGCCCTGGCTCGGCCTGCCAGCAATCGACCAAGCTAGGCTCTGTCTGAAAACTCAGGAGCTGGCTTCGAGCGGCTCATTTGCCCTCTGGCTGCGTCCGGCTCCATCGCCAGATCTGCAAATCTGGCTGCTTCGCCCACCCTTGCCAGAGGCCAAAGCAGCTCGCTCTCGGGCCAACGGTAGCCTTTTCAGACAGAACCTAGTGGCCGCTCCTGAGCCCGCCGTCAGCGGGTGCGGCTGGTCGGGCTGCGGCCGGCGATGCCTGCGGCGGCCGCGTTCTCGTCGAACATTGTCCAGACCGGCGTGCGGTCGCGGAGCCGCTTCAGGTATTCATCCTGGGCTTTGGTTCGCCGCTGCCGGAGCAACTCTTCGCGGATCGCCACCTGGGCCTCGACAAATGGGGTCCGGCCGGCATCTTGCCGCTCCAGCACCCGGATGATGTGCAGGGCATCGCCGTCATCGAGGATGGCACTGAGCTGCCCGACCGGCAGGCTGAAAATTGCCTCGTCGAGCACCTCTGACACCAGGCTGCCCTGGGTGGTCCAGTCATACTGGCCGCCGGTTCTGGCGGTGGGCCCATCCGAGTCGGCCTTGGCGACCTCTGCCAGCGGGCGGCCCTGCAGCACGTCATTGCCCATGGCGGCCAGCCGGTTCCAGGCGAGATCCCGCGGCTGCGCCGGAGTGATCTTGACTGTCAGCTGTTCAAACCGGGCCCGGGCCTCAAACTCGTAGTCGCTGAGATGATTCTGATACCAGGCAATCATTTCGGCATGCGGAATCTCACCGGCTGAACTGGCGTTCTGCTGCATCCACTCCTGCGCCAAAGCCCGCTCGAAAAACATTTTTCGCATCCGGTCCAGCGACTGCCCCTGGCTCCGCAGCTGATGCTCGTAGTCCTGGAGCGACGACGCGCCTGCCGCCTTGACGAGTTGGGGCAGTTGCTCCTGGTCGAAGGACTCGTCGACCTTGGCCTTGATTTCTGGCAGTCGCTCCTCTGGGATCGTCCGACAGGCATCGACGTAGACCAGCAGCGACTCGATGTGGGGCGGCAGCACCTGCTGATAGATCTGCAGCTTGAGCTGCTCGATCTGCTCGGGCTGCAGATTCGGTGAAACCTTTGCCAGCCACTCGGTTGCCGCGGGGGTCATCAGGTCGCCGGCCAGCACCACCTCGGGGCCGACGCGGGCGACCACCAACGCCATTTCGACCGACTGGTAGCCGGGAGTGTCTTCAGGCGAGCCCGCTGCCGCAGCGGCCGCCGGAGCCACTTCTTCGTAGTCGGCCTGGATCACACCCGTTGCGCCACCGCTTTCCGCCGCAGTGGTGGTCGAGTCGTCTGCGGCCTCGTCAGCCTGCTTGGTGGACAGTGGCCTGCCCTCAGAATCGACCGGCTCCAGCGGTCCCCCGGGATTGTCGCGAATGCTGGAGAGAACATGCTGGCTGACAGAAGCCGGGATGCTCGTTGGCCAGCCCTTTGGTCGGGAGATAGCGTCCGGAATCGTCGGAATCACCGGGGTGAAGACCGCGGGGGCGGACGGTGTCGCCGGCCGATCATCCGCAGCCATTGCCGCCGGCAGGATCCCTCCCAGGGCGGCGACTGTTCCTGCCAGACCGAAGCCCGACCAGAAAGACCTTACGGACGCAGCGATGAAAGTCGGCACGGATGGTGGTTCCGCTGAAGGGCACTGGCCAACCACTTCGCACGGCGGTTCCCGCCGGCAGGGTCGGGGCGGAGGTTACAGATCATTGTCCCACCGCAAAAGGGCAGTGTGGCGTTGCTTGTCAGCGGGGGTTTCCCAACAGCCCAGACCGATCCAGTTTGAACCGGAACTCAGACCAAAGCCGATTTCCGGCCGACAGCACTCACCGCCGTTTCGGTTTTCTGGCCGGCCGAGCCTGCCGGCCGCCCGGCATCAGGCTGCCCAGCAGGGCGAGCAGCCTGTCGGGGTCGGCCGCCTCGCGGTCATTCAGGGGCAGCACGGCGGTCTTGTCGCCGACAATCCGCAGTTCACGGCCGGCCAGCTGGCAGGCCTTCCGCCAGCGGTCAATCCGGCGGATGTCGTGGTGGCCAAGCACCAGCAAGCCCGGCTGTTTGGAGATTGAGTCGATGCCAAGCTCCGCGGCCGCGATCCGCAGTCTGGTCAGCTCAAGCAGCCGGGCGGCCGCGGCCGGCAGCGGGCCGAACCGGTCGGCCAGCTCGGTTGCCAGCTGATCGACCTGCGGCTGGGTGCCGGCCCGTGAGATCCGGCGGTAGACGTCGATTTTCGTCCGCAGATCGGTGATGTAGTCACGCGGCAGCCAGGCATCACCGGGCAGATCGATCGCCACGGCAGGCGGCTCGGACGGGGGCAGCTCCTTGAGGCCGCGGACGGCGTTCTCGAGCAGCCGGCAGTAGAGCTCGTAGCCGACGGTTGCGATGTGGCCGCTCTGCTGGGTGCCCAGCAGGTTGCCGGCACCGCGGATTTCCAGGTCACGCATCGCCAGCGAGAAGCCGGCCCCGGTGCTGGAAAACTCTTGGATTGCCCGCAGCCGCCGGGCGGCGGTCTCGGTCAGCCGCCCCGACTCCTTGACCAGCAGGTAACAGTAGGCCCGGTGGTGCGACCGTCCGACCCGGCCCCGCAGCTGGTGAAGATCGGCCAGGCCGTACTGATCAGCCTCGTCGATGAAGATCGTATTGGCGCGGGGGATGTCGAGCCCGCTTTCGATGATGGTGGTGGCCAGCAGCAGCCGGGTGCGGCCGGCGACGAAGTCGAGCATGACGGTTTCCAGCTCGGTCTCCGAGAGCCGGCCGTGGGCGATGCCGATGCTGATGTCGGGCACGATCGCCCGGATGCGGTCGGCCACCTTGTCGATATCGTGGATGCGGTTGTGGACGAAAAAGATCTGACCGTCCCGGGCCAGTTCCCGGTCGATGGCATGGCGGATCAGGGTTTCATCAAACCGGCCCACCCGCGTCTCGACCGCCAGCCGATTGGCCGGGGGCGTGGTGAGGTTTGAGATGTCGCGGATGCCGAGCATCGCCATGTGCAGCGTGCGGGGAATCGGCGTGGCGGTCATCGTCAGCACATCGACACTGGCCCGCAGCGCCTTGAGCCGCTCCTTCACATCGACACCGAACCGCTGCTCTTCATCAACCACCAGCAGGCCGAGGTTGGCAAAGTGGATGTCGGCCTGGGCCAGCCGGTGGGTGCCGATCACGATATCGACCGTCCCCCGGGCCAGACCCTCGAGCGTCTCGCGGGCTTCCCGCGCCGGCGTCAGCCGGGACAGGCCGCGGATGCTGAAGGGGTACTCGGCAAACCGCTCGCAGAAGGTGCGGCGGTGCTGTTCGGCCAGGATGGTCGTCGGCACCAGCACGGCCACCTGGCTGCCAGCCTCAGCAGCCTTGAAGGCGGCCCGCATCGCCAGTTCGGTCTTGCCGAAGCCGACATCGCCGCAGAGCAGCCGGTCCATCGGTTTGGGCTCTTCCAGATCGGCCCGGATCGCTTCAATGGCCGTCGCCTGGTCGGGTGTGGGGTCGAATTGAAAGGACTGCTCGAAGGCGATCTGCCAGGGGGTGTCGGCGGGATAGGCCCGGCCCGGCCGCTCCGCCCGGACCGCCTGAATCTGCAGCATGTCGGCGGCCATGTCGGCCACGGCCTTTTCAACCGCCCGCTTCTGCTTCGCCCAGAGCGTGCCGCCGATCTTGGCGAGCCTCGGCGTGGTCTTGCCGCCGCCGATGTATTTCTGCACCAGCTCGATGGCCGCGGCCGGCACATAGATGCGAGTCGACTCGGCAAACTCCAGTTCCAGAAACTCCTCGGTGCGACCCTGTTTCTGCAGCAGCTTCAGGCCCCGGTAGCGGGCGATGCCGTGGGCGACATGGACCACCAGATCGCCCTCGTGCAGGTCGAGGAAGGTGTCGATCGCCCGGCTGAGCCGGTGCTTGGGCAGCCGGGCGGCGGCAGTCTCATGCCGGCGAAAGAGTTCCGCAGCCGAGATCAGCACCAGCTTTTCAGGCACCAGCCGAAAGCCGGCCGACAGCCGGCCCTGGGCAAAGTGCAGCCTGCCGGCCCGGGCGGGGGCCGAGCCACCCAGCAGTTCCGCCAGCCGGCGTTGCTCGGCCGCCGTCGGGGTGATGACCCAGACATCCTGGTCCTTGCCGACCGTGTCGAGTTCTTGGCAGACCCGATCGAGCTGGCCGGTGAACCGCTCCACGCTCTCAACAGCAAGCTGGGCAGTCGCCTCCAGGCTGGTTGGCGCGAGTGCCGAGAGGGTGATCGAAGGGAACCGGTAGATGCGGCTGAACAGCTCGTCGCACGAGAGCGTGCCAGCCTCCGGCAGCCGGCTGCGGAGGCGGTTCGCTTCTTCGACCAGTTCGGCCGGCTCGACCAGCCCCCACCAGCTGTCGGCCGGCAGAATGTCGGTCAGCCAGGACCGGCGGCCGCCGCTGGCGGCGGTGGTGAGGGCGGTGAGGTCGATGGCGTCGATCGGGGCGATGCTCCGCTGGCTGACGGTGTCAAAGGTGCGGAGCGACTCAATTTCATCGTCGTCAAGCTCGAGCCGGACAGGCCGCTCCCAGTCGGTTGCGAACAGGTCGATGATGCCGCCGCGGCGGGCGAAACTGCCGGGATCGGCCAAGGCGTCAACCTGCCGCCAGCCCCGGCTGGTGAGCCAGTCGGCCAACTCCTGGGGGTCAAGCCGCTGCCCGACGGCCAGCTGCCGGGTGCTGGCCTGAATCTGCCGGGGGTCGGCCACCGGGGCGAGGATCGCCTGAATCGAGGTGACGATGATCCGCGGGGCCTGCTCAGCCGGGCCGGTCAGCCGCTTGACGACGGCAAGCCTGGCCGCTTCCGCCGGGTCGGCATCGGCGGCCGGCCCGTCGAGGGCCGGGTCGGCGTAGGACTCGATCGGCGGCAGCAAATCGACCGGCAGCTGAGAGAACAGCCCCAGATCGTCGGCCAGCAGCTCGGCTGCGGTCGCGTGGGGCAGCACCACCACCAGTGGGCCCTGCCCCGGCTGAGGCCGAGCCGCGGCAAGCCCGGCCACCGCCAGGCTGCAGGCGCCGCCCCAGGTTCCGCCGATCGTCGCCCCATGGCCGGCCCGCAGGCTGTCGATCACCCCGGCAAAGCCGCTGTGATCGACAAGACCATCCGCCAGCCGCTGGAGGCGTTCTGCCAGTGGCCGCTTTTCGGCTGGCGGCTTTTCGGCGGCAATTGCGGTGTGAGGAGCGTTCACGGCAGTATTGTAAAGGGTGATGGTCCAAACGGTCTGTCGCCGGACTGGCCGGCTGGCTGACCAGCGGCATCTTTTCGTGTATTGTTGAGGGTGGTGCCGGACGGATGGGTCGGCACCTGTTCATTTCAGGAGGAACGCGACCATGGCAACCGCAGCAGAGCAGGCACGCACCGAGACGCTGGTCACCGGGGCCGACGCGGTTGTTGAGTCGCTGGCCCGGCATGGGGTCGAGGTGATCTTCGCCTATCCGGGCGGTTGCAGCATGCCGCTGCATCAGTCGCTGACCCGCTACGGCGACCGCATCCGCACCGTGCTGCCCCGCCATGAACAGGGCGGGGCCTTCGCCGCCCAGGGCTATGCCCGGACCACCGGCAGGCCTGGCGTCTGCATGGCCACCAGCGGACCGGGCGCACTCAACCTGGTGACGGCCATTGCCGACGCCAAGCTCGACAGCATTCCGCTGATCGCCCTGACTGGCCAGGTTCCGACCGCCGTCATCGGCACCGACGCCTTCCAGGAGACACCGATCGTCGAGGTCTGCCGGGGCATCACCAAGCATCACTTTCTCGTGACCCGCGCCGAGGACATTCCGCGGATCGTGAAAGAGGCTTTTCATATTGCCACCACCGGGCGTCCCGGGCCGGTGCTGATCGACCTGCCCAAGGATGTGCAGCAGGCGCACATCGAGCCCGACTACGACGTGCCGATGAACCTGCCCGGCTACCATCCCGAGGTGCGGCGGGCCCATCCCGAACAGATTGCCCAGGTCGCCAACGCCATTCGGCGGGCGAAGCGGCCGGTGATCTATGCCGGCGGCGGGGTGATCACCGGCAATGCCTCAGAGAACCTGCAGATCCTCGCCCGCAAGACCGGCATTCCGGTGACGATGACCCTGATGGGGCTGGGGGCGTTCCCGGGGGACGACCCGCTGTCGCTCGACATGCTCGGCATGCACGGCAGCGTCTATGCCAACTACGCCATCGATGAGGCCGATCTGTTGATTGCCGTCGGCGTCCGGTTCGACGACCGGGTGACCGGCAAGGTGTCGGAGTTTGCCCGCCACGGCTTCATCGTTCACATCGACATCGATCCCTCCGAGATCAACAAGAACAAGCCGGTGCACGTGCCGATCGTGGCCGATGTGAACGAGGCGTTGGGGCAGCTCAACGAGGTGGTCGAGCCACCCGAGGCCAGCCTCGACGAATGGCATGCCCGGATCGCCGAGTGGAAGCGGGAAGACCCCTTCGCCTATGACACCAGCTATCCAGGAATCCTTGCCCAAGAGGCGATCGCCGAACTGTCGAAGCTGACCGCCGACCGCGACACCGTGGTAACGGTGGGCGTCGGCCAGCACCAGATGTGGGCGGCCCAGTTCTTCACTTTCCGCCGGCCCCGCACCTGGCTGTCGTCCAGCGGCCTCGGCACGATGGGCTTTGGCCTGCCGGCGGCGATGGGGGCGCAGGTGGGCCGACCCGACGACCTGGTCATCGACATCGACGGGGACGGCAGCATCCTGATGAACATTCAGGAGTTCGCCACCTGCACCTGCGAGAACATCCCGGTGAAGGTGCTGCTGCTCAACAACCAGCACCTCGGCATGGTGGTGCAGTGGGAAGACCGCTTCTTCAAGGGCAACCGGGCCCACACCTATCTGGGCCCGGTTGAAAACCCCGAGGCCTGCGGCCAGGGCGATGGCATCTCGCCGGAGTGTCGCTATCCCGACTTTGTGGCCATCGCCCGGGGATTCGGCTGGCAGGCGGAAACAATCGTGGAAAAGGCAGACCTCATCCCGGCGCTCCAGCGGATGATCGAGACCCCGGGGCCGGCCCTGCTCGACGTGCAGGTGCCGTATCAAGAGCATGTGCTGCCGATGATTCCCTCAGGCATGACCGTCCGCGAGCTGATCAAAAAATAACAAGACAGCATCCGGCCGCCGTCTGATGCCGGCTCGGCGGGCCCAAGCTTCAGCGAACCTGGAAGGGCGAAAACGGGGTCTTGGGCTTTGGTGCACCAGGCGGGCCGTCGGCAGCTGGCAGGTCCGGTTGCGGAGCTTGGCCCTCTTCTGCAACGGCTGCCGCCACGGGGGCGAGTGCCGTCGCCGCTGCCAAGACATTTTCATCCGTCGGGTTTTCATAGATGGTCAGGCCGAGATCACGGAGACGGTCAGCCTGCTGCTGGTAGGGGGCTCCCTCGTCTCCAAAGGTCCTGGCCAGCCCCGCGGCTGCCTCGGCAAGGCTGACCAGCCGCCAACTCGTTCTCAGGCAGGTCGCGGTGGGCAGCAGATTGGGTGTGCCTGTCAGTGGTTCGCCCCCGGGGCCCATCATCGGGCCACCAGCCTGCCTGGTGAAACCGTCAGGTGATCGCTCCAGTGCAATCAACTCCCGGGCTTGCCGATCCTCCACCACGGCGGCAACCGCCACCTCGTCGATACGATCGGCAAGCTCATCGGCCACCGGGGCCTCGTCGGGCTTGACGAGACCCGCAACGAGTACAGCCGCCCGCACCCGCAGGTCGATCGGGTTGTCGGCCGCTTGCAGCAGGGCATTCGCCGCCGTCCGCATCTCCGCGAGCGGTTTGGAATCGGCATCGGTCAGCGGGGCGACGGTGACAGCGAAATCGAGCGATCGAGCCTGCAGCCAGCGGCGGGCCACCGGCGACGACCCGTCGGCTCCTGGTTCGGCGGCGGCAGGCCCATCGGCTGCAACCAGTTTGACGAGTGTCGGCAGCAGGTTGGCGGCCGTCTGTTTCACCTCTGGCGAAGCTCCGCTGCCGGCTGCTGCGACACGGGCACCAAGGCCGGTCAGGGCGGCAACCCGCACGGCTGGTGTGACCGTTTCGTCCAGCACCAGGCTGCTGAGAACGGGCGTTGCGGCTGCCAGCGGTTGGCCGTCCTGATCGAGCAGTTCGCCCAACAGCAGCGCGGCGTTGAGGCTGCCCTCGATTGCGACCCGATCGCCGCGGGCCATTTTCTCGAGGCCTCCGACCATTGCCGCGGCCGCATCCTTGAAGGCGGACGGATTCGTCATGCCATCGAGGAAGAGGGCGGGCAGCCGAGCACGAACCGCCGCCAGTCGGTCACGGTTCCCTGCTGCCAGTAGTTGCCCAAGCCCATCGTCGACCAGGAACGTGCGGTGGCGGTCATTGAAGCCACCACCGGCAGCCAGTTCCGAGCGATAGGCCTTCAGTTCGGCAGCCGCTTCAAGATCTGAAAGCCGATCGAACCGGGCCGCATCCTGACCCTGCGCGACGAACGAAACTGCGAGCATCTGCGCAAGCAAGGCACCCCGCAGCCACCGCAGCCCGGTCGATCGAAACGGTACGAACGCGTCCTGCCGCCAATACTCAACCATTAGAACCCCATCTGCAGCTGCGTTTCTTCGGGCGACTGTGGTGGTGTATATCCCGGAAGCGTGGGGAGATATTCCCGCACCCGTTTCGCAGATTCACTCGGGGTCACCCGGCTGATCCCGCCGGCCGCATCGACCAGCAGCAGTTCGAACGGGGCCGGGGGAACAAAGCCGCGGGGCATCCGCTTCTTCTCGTCCAGTTCCTGCTCGCCCACGATTCCCACCACCGTCAGGTCGGTCTCGACGTCATGCTCCGGAACCGAGATTCTCCGATTGCCGATCCGCATCCGGCGGGCCCCCTGCTCGACACCGATCGGCTGCCCGGGTGCGATCTCGGCCGAATGCAGTTCAAAGTTACCCGAGTCGGGGTTGGCGTCGAGCACGAGTGCCTCATTGTCCCTCCCACCCAGACCGGCAAGTTTCTTGTCATCGCGACTGAGCAGTCGGGTCAGGACAAGACTGGGGCCGGGAACCCGGGGCAGCTCCATCCCGTCAGCCGGAGCCAGCAGGCTCGGCTCAGCGGCCAAGGTGACGGGATCGGCCAGCGAAGGATCTTCCAGATACTTGATCGGCAGGCCGACATTGGGGTTCCAGACCCGGATCGTGACGCGATACCGATACGACTTTCCTGGCTCAACATCGGTGTCGAGAAACCGAAACAGCCGGTAGTCAAGCTGGTTGACCATTCCATCAGGGCCCATCATCAGATCGTCAGGCCCCGAATCGATCCGGGGTTGACCGGGAAATTCACCCGACGCGAAGGGGATGAACGCCGGTCCACCCCCCGTGCCCCTGCCCGGCGGCATGCCAGAATCGGCGAAGGGCATGCCCGGCAGGCCGCCCTGCTGCTGCTGGGCTTCTTCCTCCCGGGCCTGTTTCAGCTTGAGAAGTTCAGCCACGGCCCACGGATGCAGGGCGGAAAGCCCCCAGGTGGCGGCACCAGCCGGCCCCGCCGAACCGGTACCGCCGGTAAAGGTGGGCCGCTCGGCAAGTTCAGGCAGCGGGCCCAGGTAGCCGATCGGCATGGCGGCTGGGTCCCGGGGGTTTTCCGTGTCGCTCAGCAGCATTTCGGTCGGCAGTGACTCCGCGGCGACCCCGGCCCAGGTTCGGCTCCAGCGTTGGGCTGCCTGCCGCAGGTCGATCGGCTTCCAGGGGCCATCACCCGACCGTCTGATCTCCTGGCGTTCGACGATGAAATCGTTCCAATGCGGAACATCCCGCTCAGGATCGGTATAGCTCGCGGTTGCATAGAGCGACCGATACTCATCGGTCTGTTTGCGGACCGGCACCAGGCCGGTCAAGACGACATAGGGCACGAGGGTCGCCGGCGGGGACTGCACCAGCGGCATGTCTTCGGCCGCCGCTTCATTCAGAACTGGACGACGGGCGAGTGGCTGGTTTTGCTCGCGGCGGGCGATGGCGGCGACGCCGGCGACAGCCCGCAGCTGCTCCACCGGAAAGACCTTCGGGGCTTCTCGTTTTTTGATGTCTCCCAGCAGCGGCCGGTTCAGCCCCAGCCCGGTCGGCGGCTTGCCGAGTTCGTCTATCCGCCAGGCCTCGAGTTCGGCAACTGCGTCGAACTGCGGGCCGCGAAGGCGTCCTTTCAGCTCGGCCTGCTGCTCTGGTGCGAGCACGCGGCGAAAGAGATTCTCGGCCTCTGCAGCCGCATTCTCGATCGAGGTGGGCGAGTTGTTCGGGTCGAGCATCTGGGTCCGCAGCGCATTGATACCGCCCCAGGCCAGGGGGAGGCTGCAGAGGATCGCGATGGCAGCGAGTGCCTTCTCGGCATGATTGGCCGCCAACGAGATGAACGTCTCGGGTGTGAACTTGAGTTTTGGCAGGGCCATCGGCTTCACTCCTCAGAGGGCAAGGCATCCGCTGCGGCCGGATCGGAGTCACCAGACTCGTCGATCCCCAGAATTGCCGGGTCGGGCGGATTGGCCAACGCGATCATTCCCCGCAATTCGACCGTGAAATCATAGCGGCGGACCCCCCCGTCCCCCGAACCGTCCCTTCCTGGTTGCGGCATCATTGGCCGATTGATCTCTGCTCCTCCGCCGGTCGCCCCGGGGTTGATCCGCACCTGGCGGACATCGATCGGAACCGGCCAGGTTGCCAGGGTTCGCAGCAGTCGGTCGAACTTGCGTTGATCGACCCGGCCTCGAACCACAAACGGGACAAGGTGAGCCAGTTTCGTGTCCGGCGAGGTCTCCAGTTCTTCGGCAGTGAGGGGGCGTCCGTCGGCATCGACATAGATCCAGTTCCTCAGCAGGCTATCGGCCGAATCGGCTTCATCGGCGAATCCGCCGCCGAGCATCTCCCCGGGCATCTGCTCTCCCAGTGTCGGGGAGCTGCCGGCAAATCGCGGGTTGGGGGGAGGCCCGGAACTGGCCTCTCCATCCATGCCCATGCCCATTCCCATGTCCATTCCCATTCCCATGTCCATGCCATTCGCTGCCGCCTGCAGTCGCCTCACCCGGCCCCCGCCATGTCCGGTGGGGTTGCTCAGGGCGGCCCGGTAGCCGACCGCCAGCTGGCTGATGGCTGCAATCGTGGTGTTGTGGGGGCCAGTCGCCCCGGCATTTGCCGCTGCGATGGCGTCGCAGAGGGTCTCGTAGACCCAGAGCTCTTCCTGAGCGAGCAGAATCTGGGTGGTGGAAGGCGGCTCCTGCCAGTTGAAGGTTGCATAGAGGGCCGACTGATCAGCGGCATCCCAGGTGACGAGATGCCGGGCCAGCAGTTCCGGCTCGAATCGGCTGGGGTCCGGCCGGGGGACAGACCGCCGGCCACCACCGCGGAAGTCTCCCTCCTGCATCATCTCGGCAGCATCGAGCCGGGCCGGCAGCTTGCGGACGAGCTGACGCACGGTGTTTTGGTAACGCTCCACAAGCCGTGCCGAAAGCGTGTCGCCCGGCTTCAGCCCCGTGACCCTCTTGATGAAGTCGCTTCGCAACTCCTCCGGCCAGACCCGCAGGCCCCGCTGCTCCTCCCAGAAATTCTTCCACTGTGCCAAAATCTGCCGCCGCAGCCGGCTGGTGCTGCGATCAATCTGCTCGGCCCATTCGGCCTGAGGGTGCCCCAGGTCAGGAAACCCCTCAGCCTGAGCCCGCTCGATCGCCTCGACCGACTTCAGCTTGCTTTCGACATCCTGTCGCCGCTGGCCGATCTGCCGAATCAGCGTCGCATCAGCCGTGAAGGCCAATGGAACCAGCACCAGCGGCATGAGCACTGCCAGCAGCCAGAAGTGGTACTTCAGCAACTGTTTGAGGTACGGCCGAATGTTGTCTGGAATCTCGATCATTGGAACATGCGTCTGCGTGAAGGGGGAGCCGGCGGATCAATCGGTAGCCATCAGCACGGTCAATAGTCATCAGCAAGGTCCGTCTCGGACTCTTCCGGCACCAGCTCGATCGCGCCAGGTGAGCGGGGCTGCCAGACGAATTGCAGCACGAAGTCATACCGTTTGAGTTCAATGCCATCCGCATCGGCCGCGTCAAAGCCGTCCCGGCCGCGGGGGCGACGGCCCCTGCCCCGCGGTGGACGTTGGCCAGCTCGAGGCTGGTCGCCAGCCAGTCCGTCGCTTCCCAGCGGAAGCCATTCTGTCCGCACGCGGCCCGATTCAACAATCACGGGGAAGCCGATGCCGAACTCGGCGACCGATAGTGTTTCACCCTGCTTGGGCCCGGCGGCAACGGTCAATTCAATTCCCTCCCCCAGCAGCTTTTCGATGATCGTCGTCCGCAGGTAGTAGCGGCCCTCGTAGGGCTTGTGCCGATCCTCGTTGTGAAAGTGATAGCCGGCAAGCTGGATCACCCAGCCACTCCCCTTGGGGCTGGGCGGTTCGTCCTCGGTGGGGTCTTCTGCCGCCAACCCCTCCGCTGGCTCGGCTGCCGGTTCATCCTCGGCCACGGCAGTTCCGTCGGCCGCCGGATCGTCGGCCTCCGGCCCGCCTGTGGCCACCGGCTGCTCCTCAGCGTCAGGCTGATCGCGGGCAACGGTCTTCTGCCACTCGCCCCGCAGCGGCTCGAACCACAGCCCGAGATCATCAAAATACTCACACTCGAGCGACTCGATATGAAGTTCGTCGTAATTAATGGGTATGGCTGACTGCTGAGCCGTCTGCCCGTCAGCGGGGTCCTCCGCCGCCGCCGGCTGGGTCTTGTCCGGCTCGTCACGCGGCAGCATCTGTTCAATCGCCCGGATCAATTCCAGCGCCTGAAACCGTTGGTCGGCAATCCGCAGCATGCGTTGCTGGGTTGCGAGTATCTCCTGCTGCTCGGAACGGGCCTGCTCGATGCTGCCGGTGATCTCCGCCGACCTGGCGGTGACTGTCTGCACCCGCTGAAACGCCGCCGCGAAAAGATCTTCCGAGTAGCTGTTCCAGGCCACGAAGATCCCCAGAAAGTTGACCAGTGCAGCGACCAGCAGGCCGAGCATCGCCAGCACCGCCCACGGCTTCTTCGACTCGATCAGCCGGTCGCGGGTCACCTCTGGGGGCAGCAGGTTGGTCCGGAGTGAACCGAGGCCGAGCCCCTGCAACGCCAGGCCGTAGACCGCGGCAAAGGCGAGGTGATTTTCCCGAAAGGCCGGGGCCTTGAGCACAACGGGCCCCTCGAGGTTGCGGTATTCGTGCAGCCGATGAACCTCCACTTGGAGCTGCTTGGAGAGAAAGTCACTCAGGCCCCGCAGCTTGGCGGCATTGCCCACCAGGATGACACCGCCGATCGTCGCGTTGCGATCCTGACCGGTGAAGTAGTTCAGCGACCGCTGCAGCTCACTGGCGAACTCGTTGAAGACGGGCCGCAACGTTTGAAAGACTTTTTTCGGGTCCTCCGCTCGGGCGGCGTTTCGCTTGAGCTTTTCAGCCTTGGAAAACGTCATCCGCAGGCCCTGCACGAGGGCCCGGGTGAAGTTGCTGCCGCCGATCGGCATGGTTCGCTGCCAGATCCGCAGGCCGTTGGTGATGATCAGGTCGGTCGAATCGACGCCCATCGAGGCCAGCACGATCGATGGGGGGGGCGACTCGGGATCGATCTCAGCCGGCGGCGGCAGCCGGTCGGCCATCACGAGATTGGCGAGCGCCACGGGGCTCAGTTGCAGCAGATCGACCTCGATGTCAGCCTGACGGAAGGGCTCGAGCGCCTTCTCGACCTGGTCCCGCTTCATCGCGAAGAGGGCAACGTCGGCGTCGATCACAAAGCCGCTCTCTTCGATTCCGCCTTCCAGCCGCTGCCAGCTCCAGACCACCTGGTCAAGCGGAAAGGGAATCTGCTGGCGGGCTTCGTAGGTGACGATGTCGGGGATTTTCGTCGCCTCAACCGGCGGCAGCTTGATGAATTTGCTCAGGCCCGCCTGCCCGGGCACTGCAACCGCAATCCGATCGCCGGCAACCTCGTTCCGGCCGAGAAATTCCTCCACCGCATCCCTGACCAGCTCCGCCGGATCGGCCTCCGGCTGCGTCAGCAGCATCGGGTACTCGATGTAGTCGAAGGCCTCGGCGACCAGTTTGCCGGTGTCGGCGGATCGACTGCACCGCAGGGCCTTGAGCCCGCATTTGCCAATGTCGATGCCCCAGACGTTTTGCCCGCGTGCCATGCAGATGCCGCCTTCTCGCAGCGTGGTCTCAATTGGTGCTGCCGATCGCAGCGTGATCGCGAGAGCGGCCGGCTCGGTGGCTGCCGCGGCCCGCTTCATAGGGTACCATAGAGAACTGTAGAAAGCGGCCGGAAACCGCGTCAAACGGACCGGTTCTGCCGGGCGTCACCAGCCCGGTTTGTGCCGCCGTTCGGCGGCAAGCGGCCCGCCCGGCCTCGCGGCGGCACCGGCTCCGCAGCAGGACAATTTCATCGCAGCAGATCGCCCCATGGACGAGACCACGACTCGCGTCAAGCCGCAGGTGATCGTGTTCCTGCCCTGTCATGCTCTCGATGACCTGCCTGACTGGCTGGAGGAGCATGAAGCCGATGCGGTGCTGGCGGCCTGGACAGCTGCCTGGCACCCGGCGGTTCTCGCCGCCGCCGGGCTGCCCGACTGGGCCAGCCTCGACCTGCCCTGGACCCGCGCCGGCCGCATCGTCGGCCTGGTGCCACCGGGCATGTCGGAGCGGTTTCAGGCGGGCGTGTCTCCGCCCCCCGAGCCTGATCAAGAATTTCTGCATGACCACGATGCCGATCACCTGCAGGCGGCCCTCCTGGCAGCCTGCGGTGCGACCGAGGCTGACGGCGATGGCCTGGCCGACTGGCAGCGAGAGCAGCATGACGATTTTCGCGGGCTCGGCCTGGCGGTGCTGCTGTCGGAACGCCTGGCCCGGCGGATGCGAACCGAAACCAACCTCGAGACCACCGGCTTTCCGGAGGCCGTGACTGCCGCCGCAGAGGCGTGGCTGGCAGGTGACGAGGCCCTGAGCCGCGAGCGGCTGGGCGAGGCCTTCAAATGTCTCGAGGCCGTGCGTGACCACTACTACCCGGTTGACTGCTGGTGCCTCGATCTGGTGCTGCTGGCCGAGTCCGCGGTCGCGGGGCTGGCTGCCGAGCTGGACTCACCGGCAGCCTTGGCGGTGCTGGCCGAGCCGGAGATGCTGAAGCAGCTGGCCGCGCAGCCGGCGGAGCTTCGCGAACGCTTCCGGCAGCGGGTTGATGCGGGCAGTCTGGCAGCGGTCGGAAGCATCTCGGCCACGGTGCCCCCGGCACTGCTCTCGCCGGAGCAGCTCGAGGCCGAGGTGACGCGGGGCCGGGACGCCTGGCAGACGGCGGTCGGTCTGCAGCCGACGGTCTACGCCCAGCAGGCCGGCCCGGTCGCCCCGCTGTTGCCGCAGCTGCTTTCCCGGCTTGGCTACCAGGGCGTGCTCTGGAACAGCTTCGACGGCCGCAGCCTGCCGGAGCCGGGGATGACTCGCTTTCAATGGGAGGCCGCCCGGTCGCAGGTCGCTGCGGCTGCCCCCAAGCTCCTCGATGCCCGGTCAACGGCCACCATCCTCGCGCTGCCGACCAGCCTCGGCGATGCCATGGACCACGATCACACGGTGATCGTCATGTTCTGTCATCATGCCGGAACTGCCAGCCCCTGGTTCGAGTTGCTGCGGCGGGTGGCATCGTGGTCGGGTGTGTTCGGCCGGTTTGTCACCCCCGCTACCCTGCTGACCGAGACGGCTGAAGCGGCCGGCCCGGTGCGGTTTCCGTCCGATTCGTTTCCGCTGCGGCTGGCCCCCGAGACGCCCCTCGACAGTCAGACGGCACTGCTGCGGGCGGAGGCACAGCGGCTGGTCGACGAGCGACAGTCGGCGGCCCGGCAGTTGGCGGGCCTCACGGGCGAGCCGGCTGAGGTCGCGGCAGCAACCACAGCTGGCAGCGGGGCCGGCGGGCAGACCAGCTCCGGGCCGAGGGACTGGCTGGCTGGCTGGTGGCGGCCCCGGCGGGCGAAGGCCGATCCCCTGACGCTGACCACTGACGGCCTGCAGCTGCGGGTGCATCGGGGAACGGGGGGCATCGTCTCCGTCCGCCGGACCGCGACGGGCCGCAACCTGCTGTCGCAGCAGCTGGCCTTTCGCTGGCCAGACACCACGGCCGGCCCGGCCACGGCCTGGCGTCCGGCCCCGGCCGCCTACAGCCGCATGGTGGCCGACAGCAGCGACCGGCAGGGGCAGGCCATCACCAGCCGGGGCCGGCTGCTCGATGCCGCGGGCGAGACGCTTGCGGAATTCACCCAGACCGTGAGCCTTCTGCCCGAGACTGCCGCGGCAGAGATTCAACTGGTCGTCGAGCCGACCGCGGCTGCCGCCGGGCTGCCACTGGCCGAGGGCGATCCCTGGGGCCGGTACCTGGCCTGCCGGTTCGCCTGGAATGAAAACGACTTCTGCGATGTTTTCCGCAGCCTGCAGACCCAGTTGGTTGCCACGGAACGCCAGCGTGTCTGTTCCCCCTGGCTCTTGGTGCTGACCAGCGAAGGGGGCGGGCTTGCCCGGGGCGGTCGCGGCGGTGAAGCTGAAGCGGGCAGCAGCAGCGTCCAGCTTTTTTGTGGCCCGCTGCCCTGGCATGTCCGCAGTAGCCCCCACACCCTCGACACCCTGCTGGCGACCGATTTCACCGCCGGTCGGCATCAGTACCGGCTGGCGGTGGGCCTCGACCTGCCGGCAGCCGGCGAGCGGGCCATCAGCTGGGCGGCCGGGGGCGGGCTCGGGGCCGCCGGCCTGCTCGGGCGGCTGCCCGCCGATGTCCGGCTGACCTCGGCTGCCCGCCTGACCGATCCGGCCGGGCTTGTCGGCCTGCGGCTGCGGCTGCTTGAATCGGGCGATCGTCCACAGCAGCTGCAACTCGACTGGTCGCGGCCGATCGCCCGGGCCTGCCGCTGCGGTACCGCTGAGGGCGAACCGGAGGAGTCCGACGGCGTGACCGTCGTCGGTACGACGGTGGAATATTCCCTGTCGCGGAACGAATGGGTCGAGTTGGAGATTTGGTTCAGCAATGATCATCACGCTTGACGGACCGGCAGGCGCCGGCAAAAGCTCGACCGCCCGACGGCTGGCCGCCCGGCTCGGCTGGTGCTACATGGATACCGGGGCGATGTACCGGGCCGTCGCGCTGGCGGCGGTGGAACGGGGGCTGCCGCTCGACGACCAGCCGGCTCTGGCTGCGGTTGCCAAGGGGATCACCATTACCTTCACCGACGGCCGGGTGCTGCTCGACGGCCGCGATGTCTCCACCGAGATTCGGACCGACCGGATCACCACCGCCACTCGGCCGGTGGCCGACGCGCCGCCGGTCCGCGAGGCGATGAAGCAGCTGCAGCGGGCCATGGCCGAGCGGCTCGATGTCGTCACCGAGGGACGCGATCAAGGGTCGGTGGTCTTCCCCGGGGCGGCCCTGAAGATCTTCCTGGTCGCCTCGCCCGAGGAACGGGCCCGCCGCCGGCACCGCGAACAGGTTGACCGCGGCGACACCAGCCATTCGGTGGCAGAGATTCTGGCCGCCCAGTCGCGGCGGGATGATGGCGATCGCCACCGGCCCGTCGGGGCGATGCAGCCGGCCGCCGACGCTGTCGTGGTCGAGACCGACGGCCTGACCCTCGACGCGGTGGTCGACCGCATTTTCGCACTCGCCGGTGAGCGGGGCCTGACCGCCGGGGAATCGCAGCCGCCCCGGGGAACTGCCGCCGCCACGCTGTCCTCGCCACAGGCGTCGCCATGACCGTCCGCCCGCCGGAGCATGACAACGGCCCGGCTTCCGGCGCGGCCACCAGCCATCCCATCTGGTGGGGGCGGCTGCTCTATGACCTGCTCTGGGTGCTCTGCCGGACGCTGGCCGTTTCGCTGCTGGGGTTCCGCCTGGGAAAGGCCGAGCCGCTGCCGCGGACCGGCGGCCTGCTGGTGCTGTCGAGCCACCAGAGCCATCTCGACCCCTTGCTGCTGGGCCTGGCGACCGACCGGCGGCTTTCGAGTCTCGCCCGCAGTTCGCTGTTCAACTTCGGGCCATTTGGCCGGGTGATCACGGCGCTCGACGCGATTCCGATCAACCGCGAGGCCTCGACCGTGCAGGCGATGAAGGCCGTCATCGGTCGGCTGCGGGGCGGTGCCGCCGTCATCGTCTTTCCCGAGGGGACCCGCACGGCGGACGGTCATTTGGGCGAGATCAAGAGTGGCTTTGCTCTGCTGGCCAAACGCGGCCGCGTGCCGATCGCGCCAGTGGCGATCGTGGGGGCGTACGAGTGCTGGCCGCGGTCGCGGCTGCTGCCGCGGCCGGGCAGAGTCCGGCTGGAGTTCGGCCCGGTCATCACGGCCGCTGAGGTCGCCGACCTCGATGAGCGGCAGCTGGTCGCGCGATGCTCCGACGCGCTGCGGGCGGTCGATCGCCGAGCCCGTCAGCTGCGGTCGGGCTGAACGCGTTGTATGGGCGGAAGCGGCGGCTGGATGGGGCTGGACTGGTGCGGCGATCGCTGCCGATGAGCAGTCCTGTCGGCCGAGTTGGCGGCGGCCGGCAGGTTTCCTTCCTGCACCCCCCATTCCGCACGGCCATGAAGACTATTTTCTTGCTCCCCGCGGCCGCCGCCGCCGCCCTGATGCTGCCTGCTCCCTGCCCCGCCGCCGACGCCCCGCTGTCGTACGCCCTGCCGGTGCCCGGCGCGGGAACGCCGATCGAGTTTTTGGGTGACACCTTCGAAGACGAAGACTGGAAGTTCTTTCACAATCATCCCAAGAGTTCGCGGGAAGAGGATGGTCGGGCCCGGGGACCAATGGGCGGTTCGGCCAACCGGCGGCTGCAGGAGGGGCCCGAACGCGGCCAGCCCGACCTGCTGGAGACGATCGCCACGCCTCCCGGAGGTCTGGCCGGCAGCAGCCGGGCCCTGCTCATGCGGACGCTTCACAGCGGTGTGCCCGGCACCTATTCGCGGGCGGTCCACCAGGACGATCTGATCTGCGGCATCACCACCCGGCTGGGTTCGCAGATTCCGGTGCAGGAGATTCCCAGCTGCGTGGTGCGAGTCTGGCTGCCGCCGGCTGACCAGTGGGAAAACCGCAGCGGGCCCCACTTCGGCATCCGGCTGGGGGTGCGGACCACCACGCTCGAGGCCAATCGCGGCTTCTTTGCCAGCGGCACGTCGGCGGTGGTTGAACCCTACTGGCCCGGCATGTGGATCCACTTCCGCAGCGAGACCTCGCGGGGTGTCGAAACCGATTCGGCGCTCGTGAAGGTGCGGGGCGACCGCCGTGGCATCGACTTCCCGGTGAAGGACATTCCGGCCGAGCAGTTCGGCTGGTGGACGTTTGGCATGTCGTTGTCGGCAGACGGTCAGGTGCATTACTTCGCCAGTCCCGGTGTGGACGACCTGACCGCCGCCGACCATCTCACCAGCCAGTTCCCCTACGGCTTCCGGGCCGAGCGGCTGAACTCGTTCTTTTTCAACGTCTGCAACCTTGACGACGGGCAGACCTGGTCAACGCCGTTCGTGATCGATGACCCGTCGGTCTACGTGGTGAATGCCCAGCGGGTCGAGCAGCTCGTGGACCGCCGTGAGGCCTATGAGCAACGCCGCCGTCGTCGATCAGCCGGGCGGAGCCGCAGCGTGCGGTGAAAGCCGCAGGGCGTTGGCGATGACCGAGACGCTGCTGAGGCTCATCGCCCCGGCGGCCAGCATCGGGCTGAGCTGCCAGCCGGTGCCCAGCAGCGGCACCAGCAGCCCGGCGGCGATCGGCACGCTCACCACGTTGTAGGCGAAGGCAAAGAACAGGTTCTGGCGGATGTTCCGCAGCACCTCGCGGCTGAGCCGGATGGCCCGCACCACCGCGGCCAGTTCGCCGCCGATCAGCGTGACGTCGGCGGTTTCGATTGCCACGTCACTGCCGGTGCCCATGGCCAGTCCGACATCGGCCGCCGCCAGGGCCGGGGCGTCGTTGACCCCGTCGCCCGCCATGGCCACCCTGCGGCCCTCGGCTCGCAGGGCCGCAATCCGGTCGTGCTTCTGCTGCGGTGACAGCTCCGATTCAGCCCGGGCGATCCCCAGCTCACGGGCCACCGCCGCGACCGTGGCGGCATGATCGCCCGACAGCATCACCGGCTCGACACCCGCCCCCCGCAATTCGGCCAGCGTGGCCCGAGCATCGGGCTTGATCGGATCGGCCACGGCCAGCAGCCCGGCGGCCTGGCCGTCGATCGCCACCAGCATCACGGTCTTGGCCTGCTGCCGCAGCGGCTCGGCCAGCCGCTCGAGCTGGTCCCGATCCGCCGCCGGCACGCCCTCCTCGGCAAGCAGCCGCGGACTGCCGACCGCCACCCGCCGGCCGGCCACTCGGCCGACGGCTCCCGCCCCCACCACGGCGGCAAATTGCTCGCAGACGGCAGGCGGCAGGCCCCGCTCGGCGGCGGCGGTGACCACCGCGTGGGCCAGCGGGTGCTCGCTGGCCCGCTCAACCGCCGCGGCGGCCGCCAGCAGCGTGTCGGCCGTGTGGTCGGGCAGGGGCAGGCAGTCGGTCAGCACCGGCCGGCCCGCCGTCAGCGTGCCGGTCTTGTCGAAGGCCAGCAGGTCGATGCCCCCCAGGGTTTCCAGGGCGGTGGCGTCCTTGAACAGCACCCCTTCGCGGGCGGCCCGGCCAACCCCGACCACGACCGACATCGGCGTCGCCAGCCCGAGGGCACAGGGGCAGGCGACCACCAGCACGGCGATGCTGTTGATCACCGCGAAGGCCAGGGCCGGGGGTGGTCCCCAGACCAGCCAGGCCAGAAAGGTCACGGCGGCCACCCCCAGCACGATCGGCACGAAGATGGCCGCCACCGAATCGGCCAGCCGCTGAATCGGCGGCCGGCTCCGCTGGGCGGCGGCCACCAGCGTCACAATCCGGGCCAGCACGGTGTCGCCGCCAACCTGTTCGGCCTGCATGACGAAGCTGCCGCTGCCGCTGTTGATGGTGCCGCCGGTGACGGGGTCGCCGGCCTGCTTGGCCACCGGCAGCGGCTCACCGGTCAGCAACGATTCATCGACGCTGCTGCCGCCCTCCAGCACCCGGCCATCGACCGGCAGCCGGTCGCCCGGCCGCACCCGCAGCCGGTCGCCCCGCTGCACGTCGCTGATCGGCACGTCGCGTTCGCCGTCGGCCGTCAGCAGCCGGGCCGTCTCGGGGGCCAGTGCCAGCAGTTCGCCGATCGCCGCCCCGGTCCGCTGCCGGGCCCGCAGCTCCAGCACCTGGCCAAACAGCACCAGCACCACGATGACGGCCGCCGCCTCAAACGACACCGCGACCAGCCCGGTGTCGCCCTGCCGGTAGGCCGCCGGAAACATTCCCGGGGCGACCACCGCCACCAGGCTCGAGCCGAAGGCGGCCGCCACGCCGATGCCGATCAGCGTGAACATGTTCAGCCGGCCGGTGACGATGCTCCGCCAGCCGCGGGCCAGCAGCGGCCAGCCGCAGCCGAAGACGATCGGGGTGGCAAGTGCCAGTTGCAGCCACTGCGCGGCCCGCGGCGGCAGCCAGCGGCCCAGCGGCAGGCCCACCATCGGCCCCATGGCGACGGCCAGCAGCGGAATCGCCAGCAGCCCGCCGACGACTGTCCGCCGGGTCATATCGGCCAGCTCGGGGTCGGCAGCCGGGCTGGCGGTGGGTGATAGCGGCTCGAGGGCCATGCCGCAGTGCGGGCAGGCAGCCGGCACCGGTGAATGGACGCCGGGGCACATCGGGCAGCCATAGCCATCGGCGGCGGCGGGCCGGGCCGGCCGGTCTGGCGGCGGGTGATGGGAGCAGCAGGAGGCAGCCATGGTTCTTCGTTGAGTGGCGGTTCTCTGCCAACTCTACGGCGTGGCCGTGGCCGCCGCACCACCCCGGGCGCGTTTGAAGGGGTCGATGGTGCTGCCCGAGGGGCCCGGGGGCGGGGCGTTGTCGGGCCGGGTGAAGGGCAGCAGGTTCGGCCAGCTGAGGTCCATGCCGGGCCAGGCCGCCTCGGGGGCAGGGGTGGCTGGCGGGGGGGCCGGCTGCGGCGGTGGGGCCGAGGGCCGAACGGGCGACTGCCGCAGCAGGTCGTCGGGACGCGGAAAGCTGCCGGGGCTCGCGGCGGCCGGCCGGACACTGGCACCGCCACCACCCCGGCTCAGCGGGCGGATCGACACCGCATCGATGCGGGCCTCGCCCAGACCGGTCAGGGCAAAGGTCACCGTCAGCGGCGGTGGCCCTGCCGCGGGGTCGTCGGCAGCAGCGTCAGCCGGCGGCACGATCCGATAGAGCACCAGCCGCCGCCAGCTGTCGGTCTTGTTGACCCGCTCGGCCAGGGCGGGGCCGCCGTACGAGTCGAACACCAGCAGGCCATCGACCGAGCCCGCCACCCGCTGGGGCACCCAGACCTGGGCCGAGATTTCCAGCAGCGTGCCGGCGGCCGCCTGTACCGGCGGGGTGGTGATCCAGATCGGGGGCGTCTCCACGACGAGCGGTGCCTGCTCGGGGTCGGCTGCCGCCGCGATCATCCGCAGGCTCCGCTCCCCCTCGGCCGGCTGCTGAATGGCCAGTTCGACACCGGTCTCGATCGTCTCGGACGGCTGCACCACATGCCGCCAGCCGGTTTCGGCAAGCAGATCGATCCGTTCCATCCCACCGCCCGCCAACAGGTCGTCGCCGGCGGTGGCCGTGGCCAGGGCCTCGATCAGCCGCCAATGGTCGGGCAGGCTGGCGGTGGAGGTGGTCAGGGGGCTGGCCACGATCGAGCCGGTGGCGGTCACCCCTCGTTCCCAGAACAGCCGTTCAAGCTGGCCGGCGATGGCCCGCGACCGCTCGAGCAGTTTGACGGCGGTGGCCGGATCGGCCTGCAGCACCGCCTCGGCCTGCGTGGCATCCCGCTGGGCTTCGGCCAGCATCTCGGTGACCGGCAGATGGCCGAGGGCCTGCCGGGGCAGTTCAGCTGCCAGGCGACTGCTGCGGGCGATTGCCGCGGCGGCCTGCGACCGGGCCAGCAAGGCGGCCGTGGGGGCGGTCCGGCGGACGATCTCCTGCACATGGGCCGTCGCGGCGGGGTCACCGCTGATCAGCACGACCGCGGCGGCATGAAAGTTGTCGAGCGTCATCGACACCCCGCCGGTCACCCGCCGATGGTCGAGCGGCCGCAGGGTGCTGTGGCTGATCTCCCAGGGCCGATGGGCCTCAGGCACACCGGGCACCAGCAGCGTCAGCGGCTGCTCCTGGCGGGGAATGTCGCCCTGGTAGTGGCGGGCCATCACCTGGGCCCCCTGCACCGCCCGCCAGACCAGCACCAGCCGCGACCGCGAGGCTTCGACCACCATCGCCCGCACGTCGCGGTCGCTGGTTTCGGCCGCGGCGGTGAACCGCCCGCTGGCTCCCCAGGCGGCAATCGGCTCGAGTTCCAGGTTTACCCGCTGCACCGCCGCGGCCCGGGCCACCGTCTCGGCGTCGGTGGCATCGAGCCGCCGCTCCGAGCGAAACAGCAGGCCGCGGCTGCCGGCTGCCAGCGTGGTGAAGGCAGCGGCCAGCAGGCTCTCTTCATCGACCGGCAGGCCGCGGCTGCCGGTCCCCGACAGCAGGGCGGCCTGGGCGGCGGTGCGGCCATCGATTTCGGTGGCCAGCGTGGCCAGCAGCGGTGTGCCCGGCCGGGCCAGCCGGGGCTGCTGCTCGAGCCAGGTGAGATAGTTGGTCAGCTCCAGGCTGGTGCCCAGCACGGCCCGGCGGGCCACCAGCATGTCGATGTGCCGCGAGAGTTCACGGAGGCCGGAATCGGCCGAGGCGATCACCGGTCGCCCCTGGCGACGGTCGCAGATCCGCAGCCGCCGGACCTGTTCCGCCAGTTCGGGCACGTCTTCAGCCGACAGGCCGCTGCCCATGTCCCAGAGCAGCACGCGGTCCCAGCGGGCCGAGAAGGCGGGCAGCTTGTCGGGCTCTCGCAGGTCGACCTCGGGCAGCGTCGGCGGCGGGCAGATGATCCACATGCCGGCCCGGGCCGCCTCGGCGAGCAGTTCGGCCGAGGCCGGTTCCCGCAGCCGCACGCAGTTGAACCCCAGCCGGGCCAGGGCGGGCAGCGGTTCGCCGTTGTGATCGATCGCCCGCGGAAAGAACGGGCGGCCGGCAACCTCCAGCACGCCGCGGACCAGCCCGGCGGCGGCAGCCGGAGCGGCAGCCGGGGCCGTCGCGGCAGTCGGGGGCAAGCCGGGCAGTCGGCCGGCGGCAGTGGTCATCGCGTTGGCCGCGATCAGGCCCTCCACACTCAGGTCGTCGAGTGCGGCGGTGCAGCGTCCTGCTCCGAGGGGAATTTCGACGGCCAGGCCGGTGATCACGGCTGCAGCCGCCGACACGTCAGCCCCAAATTCGGCCCGCAGGGCGGGCAGCCGCTGGGCGAGAAGCTGCGGCAGCCCGGTTACTGTCAGCTCCTGCCAGCGTCCCGTCGAGCCGCCCGGCGGGCCGGCCACGAACAGCTCCAGCGGCACACCGGCGGCCGTGCGGGCCTGCGGCAGCCGCACCCGGCAGGCCAGCCGGACGCCCGGATGATCGCAGCGAACCCAGAGCCGGGCCTTGAACTCGTCGATTACCGCGGCCTCGGCCAGCGGCAGCAGCAGCCGGGCGAGGGCGGGCTGGGCGGCCTCCAGCACAAATGTCTCGGCGGCCGCACCCGAGTGGCTCTGGCCCTGTTCAATCTGTTGGCT
This sequence comes from uncultured Planctomycetaceae bacterium, assembly GCA_937926325.1. Taxonomy (GTDB): domain Bacteria; phylum Planctomycetota; class Planctomycetia; order Pirellulales; family UBA1268; genus UBA1268. The sequence goes on from CALAZQ010000085.1 coordinate 33,727, forward strand.
GATCAGCCGCAGCCCGGCCGCCGGGGCCAGCGTGGCCCGCGTGACCGGCCCCTCGAACCCCTCGAAGAATCCGGCGGCAGCGGCCCCGGGGCAGGCCGGCCCCAGCAACGCCGCCAGGGCGACTGCCGCCGGCAGCCACCAGTTGAATGGGGGCCAGTGGTGTGAAAGTGGAGGGTTCATGCCGGCTGGCTTGTAGCAGGAGAGGCCGGCTCCACTCCAGAGGGGCTGTAGATAATTTGCGGTCGCAGAGGAGTTGAAAACCGCCGCCCGAGATCGCAGGAAGCCGCCGGCGGGAGCCGGCGGACAGAGCTGCCGGTTGGGGCTGCGTCCAGCGTACTGCCGGTCCGGTCGCTTCCGCTCCCGGCTTCCCGGGGGGGA
>CALAZQ010000086.1 GCA_937926325.1 uncultured Planctomycetaceae bacterium
TGCTTCACGGAAAACGCCGACATCGTGTCGGCTTTGCCGCCGCTCTCCCGGCTGAGCCGATGTGGACGACTTTTTTCGGCCACCGTACATTCTTATCCCTATGCCGCTTCCGCATTCGAATCCCAACACGCTCCCGCTCGCTGCCAATCGCGTCCACCGCGGCGATTGTCTCGACTTCCTTGGCCAACTGCCCAGCGGTTGCGTGCCGCTGGCCTTCGCCGATCCGCCGTTCAACATCGGCTACGACTACGACAGCTACGATGACCGTCGCTCCAGCGACGACTATCTCGGCTGGTCGAAACGCTGGCTGGCGGAAATCTGCCGGGTGCTGCGGCCCGACGGCACCCTCTGGCTGGCGATCGGGGACGAGTACGCCGCGGAGCTCAAGGTGCTGGCCACCCGTGAACTCGGCCTGACCTGCCGCAGCTGGGTTGTCTGGTACTACACATTTGGCGTCAATTGCCGGCAGAAGTTCAGCCGCTCACATGCCCATCTGTTTCATCTGGTCCGCGACCCCAAAGCATTCACGTTCAACACCGATGCGATCCGGGTGCCTTCGGCGCGAGAGCTGGTCTACGGTGACCGACGGGCCAACCCCAGAGGGCGGCTGCCCGACGACACCTGGGTCTTGCGGCCCCAGGATCTACCCGAGGGTTTCTCGGCAGCAGAAGACACCTGGTACTTTCCGCGGGTCTGCGGCACCTTCAAGGAGCGGTCCGGCTGGCACGGCTGTCAGATGCCGGAACAGCTGCTCGGACGAATCATTCGGGCATCGAGCAACCCCGGTGATCTGGTGCTCGACCCTTTTGCCGGCAGCGGCACGACGCTGGCGGTCGCCAAGAAGCTGGGCCGCGAATTTCTCGGATTCGAGCTCTCGGAAACCTATGCTGAGCAGATTGCCGGGCGATTAGCTGGCATCGAGGTTGGCCAGCAACTTGATGGCGCTCCGGAGCCCCTCAAGAGTGTTCCAGCAACGGCCGAGGGGAGAACGCTGGCAGCACGAAAACCAAAACGCCCGTCGCGGCGACGCGGGGCCGACGATGATGGCCCCACCTTGTTCGACACCGAGCCCATGCCTGATGATGCCGCCGCCGGGAACGCCGCAGCCCCTGCTGCTGCGACCAGCGATGCGGTGAGCTCCTAGCGGGCCTGCTGCCTTCGCATTCCACCGCTTACGATCGTTCACACGACCCTTCTGGAAAGGACTTCCGATGAAATACGGCATCAATCTCCTGCTTTGGACCGACCGCATGCATGAGGGGCTGATGCCGGTGGTCGAGCAGGTCAAGACAATGGGCTATGACGGTGTCGAGATGCCGATGTTTGAGCTCAACGAAGCCCTCTATGCCGACTGGGGGAAAAAGCTTGACGACCTCGGCCTGGAGCGGACTGCGGTGACGATCCGCGGTGCCGGCGACAACCCGATCAGCCCGTCCGCCAGCGTGCGGGCAGCGGCGGTCGATGCGATGAAAAAGACGATCGACTGCTGCCACGCCGCTGGCGTGCCGCTGCTGGTCGGCCCCACCCATTCGGCCATCGGCGAGTTCTCCGGTGCCGGACCGACCGAAGACGAATTCAAGTGGGGCGTCGAGACGATGCGGCAGGCGGCCGAGCATGCCGCCGGTGCCGAGGTGACGATTGTCACCGAATACCTCAACCGGTTCGAGAACTACTTCCTCACCTGCGTCGAACAGACAGTCAATTTTGTGACGGCAGTCGATCATCCCAACGTCCGGATGATGTACGACACCTTTCATGCCAACATCGAAGAAAAGAACCTCTCCGCGGCGATCGCCGCCGCAATGCCCTGGACGAAGCTGGTCCACATCTCGGAGAACGACCGCAGCACGCCCGGGCAGGGACACGTCGCCTGGGACGAGACGTTTGATGCCATTCGGGCCGCCGACTGGGACGGCTGGATGGTCGTCGAGGCCTTTGGGCTGGCGCTGCCGGCAATCGCCGCCGCGACCAAGATCTGGCGGAAGATGTACGCCACCGAAGAACAGCTGGCCAGTGACGCCCTCGCCTTCATGAAGGCCCACGTCGGCCAGCGCTGGGGCTGAGGTTTATCTGTGGAAAAAGCCCTCCATGCCACCGCCTGAGGATGAAACCACCGCCGGCTTTCAGGGACCACCGGCCGATGGCGGCATGTCGATCGATCGGCTGGCCCAGGCCTTCGCGGCCATGATGGGCGAGCCTGACCCCTACGCCTCTGCTGGGGGCGGGGCTGAGCAGCTCGTCGAGGTCGATGCGTCGCCCGATCTCGATCAGGCAGGGGGTGAGCCGGCCGCCGAGCCGGCTGTCTGCCGGGTCGATCCGCGGTCGATCCTCGAGGCGCTGCTGTTCGTCGGCCTGCCGGGGGGCGAGCCGCTTTCCAGTCGGCGGGTCGCCCGGCTGATGCGGGGCGTCAGAGCCGCCGAAATCGATGCGCTGGCAGCCGAGCTTGCCGGCCAGTACGCCGCCAACGGCTGTCCCTATGAGGTGGTTTCCAAAGCCTCCGGCTGGCTGCTGCGGCTGCGGAATGAATATCGCCAGTTCGGCGCGGTGCTTGAAGCCAAGACCCGGCGGGTGCGACTCGATGCGGCCGCCCTCGACGCCCTCGCCGTGGTGGCCTGGAATCAGCCGGTGGCCCGCAGCGCGCTGGCTGAGCTTGGCTGCGACGCCAGCCCTGCCGTCTTGCGGCAGTTGGTCCGCCGGGGGCTGCTTGAACTGGTCAAACCGTCCGGTGACGCTGCGGCCCAGGCCGACAGCGAGCCGGCCTACCAGACGACGCAAAAGTTTCTCGAGGTCTTCCAACTCAGGTCTCTGGCCGACCTGCCCGACCCGCACGAGCCCCCCCGCTGATCGCGGCCCACTCAGCCTTCGGCCTGCCAGGCCTTCACCCGGTCGACCGCCTCGGTCCGGCTGGCAAGCCTGCCATCAAGCTGCAGCCGCCTCAGCTTTCTCAGCGTCTGCCCAACGGCCGGCCCGGCCGGGACCCCGAGCGTGAGCAGCTCGGCTCCACCAAGCAGCGGGGGCGGATTGAGCTCGGTGGCGGGACGATTCACCTGCCGGCTCACCCAGGCGGCAGTGTCGGCTGCCCCGCCGCCTTGTGCCGCCAAAGCCCGCAACAGGTCGGCCAGCCGAAATCGGCAGGCATCGGCCAGCCACGGCTGGAGTTCTGACCAAGGGCGGCCGGCAAGCTCGTCTGCCGGCGTTGCCGGCTCGATTGCCGCGAGGGCTGCGACCAGCCACCCGGCCAGCTTCCCTTCATGGTTGGCCAGCCGCAGCCGTCGGCTCAGCCGGCCGACCGCCGTCGGCTCATGCCGGCAGAGGATCGCCAGGGCGAGCGGCAGGTCGGGTTCATCGAGGGCATCGAGGGTGGCGGCAGCAGACGACCAGAACGCAGGGGGCTGGCCGGTGAACTCGTGAAAGACCGGTCCCGCCAACCCGGTATCGACAAGCAGCTCGATCGCCTGCCCCCGCCCCGGCCGCGAGCACATCGCCCGCAGTTCGGCGGCGATCCGCTCGGGGCTGACCGATTCGACGAACCGAGCCATCGATTCGATCGCCCGCCGGGTCTTCCGTTCCAAGGGGAAGTCAAAGCCGGCCGAGAATCGGACCGCCCGCAGCATCCGCAGGTGGTCTTCGCCAAACCGCATGCTCGGCACACCGATCGCTCGGATGATGCCGTCGTTCAGATCCTGTTGGCCGCCCACATAATCGAGCACCTCGCCTTCGAGTGGATCGAAGAAGAGACCGTTAATGGTGAAGTCCCGCCGCAGGGCATCTTCGCGGGCACTGCAGAAGGTCACACCGGCCGGGTGCCGGCCATCGGTAGAGGGGGCGTCAGCACGGAAGGTGGCCACCTCAACCTGGCCCGCCCCTTTCGGCCCCAGTACGGTGATCACCCCGAAGGCGGCCCCGACGGCCAGCGTGCGGCGGTGACCGAAGAGTGCCCGGACGGCGTCGGGCCGGGCGGAGGTGGCGACGTCATAGTCGGCTGGCGTGCGGCCGAGCAGTTCGTCACGGACGCAGCCACCGGCCCAAACGGCCTCGTGGCCGGCACGCCGCAGTCGGGCCACCACCTCGAAGGCGAACGCACGGGCGGCGGCGGGATCGGCTGTGATACTGGGCATACGACTGGTCGGTGCTCGACAGAGCTCCACTCCGTACGGTATTGTCCTCGGTGCGATCCGGGAAGCAATTCCCGTCGATGCCACCACGGTCGTACCAGTTGCGCGAGGGCGTTCCCGCGATGAGTCTGCCAGCTGAGATTGAACCTGCTGAGGCAGCAGCGGTACTCGCCGAAACAGCCGCCGCAAGTTGCCTGCTGCTCGACTGCCGGACGTCGGAAGAATATGCCACCGCGAAGATCGAGCGGGCTCGGCTGATCCCGATGCAGGAACTGCCAGAGCGGCTGGCAGAGATTGAAGCCTGGCGGGACCAACGGATTATCGTCCACTGCCATCATGGCGTTCGCAGCCTCCGGGTGACCAATTGGCTGCGGGAGCAGGGGTTTGATCAGGCCCAGAGCCTCCGGGGAGGCATCGAGGCCTGGAGTCGTGACGTCGATCCGGCGGTGCCGACGTATTGATGGAAGATCCGGCCAGCGTCGCCGCTTTTGCAGAATCTCGGCGAGGGGGTATCCTTTGGCGACGGCTGAAAGGCTGTAACCGGGGACAAAAACAGACATTGTCTCAGACTTGGCCGACCCTTGGGTTCAGACGTCTTCCCATCCAACACCAATCGACACAGGAGAATCTCATGCCCCGCACCACCCCGACCAGTGACGCCTTCCGTTTTTCCCGCCGGAACGCTGTGAAGATTGCCGGGGTGGCGGGCGGAGCAGTCGCCGCAATGCGGGGCGTCCATGCCCAGTCGCCCTCAACCGAGCTGATCCGCATTGGGCTGATCGGCTGCGGTGGCCGAGGCACTGGAGCGTTGACCCAGGCGCTCAGCGTGGAGGGCTCGAATGTCAAGGTGACGGCTGTCGCGGATGCCTTTGAGAAAAATATCAGTCGGACGCTGCGGGCGATCGAAAAGATGAAGGACAAGGTCGATCTGCCCAAGGAGCGGCAGTTTCACGGCCTCGATGCCTACAAGCAGGTGCTCGACCACTGCGATCTCGTCATTCTGGCCACCCCTCCCGGCTTCCGGCCAAGTCATTTCGAGGCGGCGATCAATGCCGGCAAGCATGTCTTCATGGAAAAGCCGGTCTGCGTCGACAGTGCCGGAGCCCGGCTGGTACTGGAGGTCGCCAAGAAGGCCGATGAGACCAATCGCAAGGTCGTCGTGGGGCTGCAGCGGCACTACCAAAATAGCTACCGCGAAACGATCAAGCGGGTCCAGGACGGCATGGTCGGTGAGATCATCGGCGGCCAGGTCTACTGGAACGGCAGCGGCATCTGGTACCGCAAGCGCGAGCCCGACATGAACGAGATGCAGTTCCAGGTCCACAACTGGTATCACTTCAACTGGCTCTGTGGCGACCATATCTGCGAGCAGCATGTCCACAATATCGACGTCGCCAACTGGTTCCTCGACATGACGCCGGAATCGGCGTATGGCGTCGGTGGCAAGCAGAACCGGGTGCCGGGCCAGCCGAGTGAGATCTATGATCATCACGCCGTCAACTTCGCCTATCCCAATGGCGTCCGGATCGCCAGCCAGTGCCGGCAGTTCCCGGGTGGGCAGAATCGTGTCAATGAGGAGTTCCAGGGCACCAAAGGTTTTGTGAAGATCGGTCAGATCACGGACTACGCGGGCAAGGTGCTCTGGAAGTGGGAGGGACCGAATCCGAACCCCTACCAGGTTGAGCATGACGAACTGCAAGATGCCATTCGCAACGACAAGCCGCTGAACAACGCCTATTACGGGGCCACCTCAAGCTTTTCAGCAGTACTGGCGCGGACGGCGACCTACACCGGCAAGCCGCAGTCTTACAACGAGCTGCTGGCAGCCGACTTCAACCTGATGCCGGCTGACCTCTCCTGGGAGTCGACTCCGCCAGTCGTCCCGGACGCCGACGGCAACTATCCGCTGCCGATGCCAGCCACCTACAAGCTGCCGAAGAAATTGGCCTGATTGAGGTGGTGTTCGCCTGAGCGAGACGCGTCGGCATGAAAATCGGCATTCCGAAAGAGACCAAGCACGATGAATACCGTGTGGCCTTGCTGCCGGTCGGCGCTGAGGAACTGATTCGGGCCGGCCATGAGGTGCTGGTGCAAGCAACAGCCGGTAGCGGTTCAGGCCTTCCCGACGAGGCCTACGCCGCCTGCGGGGCCCGGCTGGTCGATTCGGCAGCCGAGGTCTTTGCCGAGGCTGATCTGATCGTCAAGGTGAAGGAGCCGCAGCCTCCGGAGTTGGAACTTATCAGGCCAGGCCAGACGGTCTTCACCTACTTTCACTTCGCCGCCGACCGGTTACTGACTGAAGGCTTCCTCGCCACCGGGGCAACGGCCGTCGCCTATGAGACACTTCGGGATGAGCGGGGCCGACTGCCACTGCTCACCCCGATGAGCGAAGTGGCGGGCCGCATGAGCATCCAAGAGGGGGCGAAGTATTTGGAAAAGCCCCAGATGGGCCGAGGCATCCTGCTCGGTGGGGTACCGGGTGTCGCTCCGGCCGATGTGCTGGTGTTGGGGGCCGGCACCGTGGGGGCGAACGCGGCCAAGGTGGCGGCCGGCTTTGGGGCCAACATCGGACTGCTTGACACCAACCTCGAGCGGCTGAGGTATCTCGATGACGTCACGCCGCCGAACATCGACTGCCTCTATTCCGACCGGCACACCATTCGGGAATGGCTGGGCCGGGCCGATCTGGTCATCGGCAGCGTGCTGATCCCCGGTGCCCGAGCGCCCCATCTGGTGGAGCGGGATGACCTCAAACTGATGAAGCCGGGGGCGGTCATCATCGATGTGGCGATCGATCAGGGGGGCTGTGTCGCCACCAGCCGGCCCACGTCACATGCCGAGCCGACCTTTGTGGTCGATGGCATTGTCCACTACTGCGTGACCAATATGCCGGGGGCTGTCGGTCGCACCAGCACCTATGCCCTCTGCAACGCCACCCTGCCCTACGTCATGCAACTGGCTGCGGTGGGGGTCGAAACCGCAGCGGCGGACAGTCCGGCGCTGCAGTCGGCGGTGAATGTCTATCGCGGGGAGCTGATTCAGCCCGCGGTGGCGGCTGCCTTCGGCCTGCCGTGCGGTGCCGGTCCGTTTGCCGCCGCCTGATTGCACCGGCGGCGGTCTGGTCGAGGCATTGCGGGTTCTTGAGTCTGCCTGGAAAACCTTATGAACGAAATTGTCAACGTCGAACCGGCTACCCTTCAGTGGCACGGCGAGGCCGACGGCCACCTCAACATTCTCGACCAGACGCTGTTGCCGGGCCGCATTGAGCATGTCCGCTGCCACGACGTGCCGACCGTGGTCGAGGCGATCAAACTGCTGCGGGTGCGTGGGGCGCCGGCCATCGGCATCGCCGGAGCCTATGGGCTGGTCATTGCGGCCAACGAGGCGACGCGGCGGGGGCTCTCCTCCGCTGCCGCGCTGGCCCATGTGCGACAGCGGGCCGACGAGCTGGCCACGGCCCGGCCAACGGCTGTCAATCTCCAGTGGGCCGTCGATCGGCTCTTGAAACTGGTGGAGGTGGCGGGCGAGGCCACCGCCATCGATCTCCTGGCCACCCAACTGCTGGACGAGGCCCGTCGCATTCATGACGAGGACCGGGACCTCTGTGCCGCCATCGGCAGCTTTGGTGCGGAACTTGTGCCGGAGGGCGATATCCTCACCCATTGCAACACCGGCAGCCTGGCAACGGGGGGCGCCGGCACCGCCCTCGGGGTGATTGTCACCGCTTGGCGGCAGGGACGTCGTTTCCGGGTCTTTGCCGATGAAACCCGGCCGCTCCTCCAGGGGGCCCGCCTGACCGCCTGGGAACTGGTGCAGCGGCAGATTCCCGTGACTGTGCTGGTGGAGGGAGCGGCAGCCCACCTGCTCAAGACCGGCCGCATCGGCTGCTGCATCGTCGGGGCCGACCGGATTACCGCCAACGGTGACACCGCCAACAAAATCGGCACCTATGGCCTGGCCGTGGCGGCTCGGGCCCATGGCGTACCGTTCTTCGTGGCGGCGCCATCCAGTAGTTTCGACCTGTCACTGGCGACGGGAGCGGCGATTCCAATCGAAGAGCGGGCGGCGGATGAGGTGCTCAAGCCCTTCGGAGTGCAGGCGGCTCCCCGGGGGGCAGAGGCGTTCAATCCCGCCTTTGATGTCACCCCGGCAGAGTTGATCACCGCGATCATCACCGAGCGAGGTATCATTCGGGATGTCGGCCCCAAGACCGTGGCCGCCGTGCTGGCCGGCTGACGGTTGTTCCGTAAATGCTGGTCGGCAGCCGTTCCCCGCCTTCCGCTCGTTCCTCACTGTATGCCTGCCTCCCTCCCTCAGGTCGTCATCGTCGGCCGTCCCAACGTCGGCAAGTCGAGCCTGTTCAACTGGCTGTCGCAGCGGCGGATTGCCATCGAAGATCCAACCGCCGGTGTCACCCGCGACCGGCTGACACAGCGGCTCGACCTCGATGGCCGGGTGATTGACCTCGTCGATACCGGGGGGATGGGCTTTGACGATCCCGACGGTCTCACCGAACAGATCGACATGCAGATCGAGGCGGGGCTGGCGAGTGCGGGGGTCGTGATCTTCGTGGTCGATATCCGGGCGGGTCTGGTGCCTGCCGACGAGGAGGTGGCAACGCGACTGCGGGCAGCCGGGGCCAGGGTGCTGCTGGTGGCCAACAAGGCTGATGATGAAAAATTCGATCTCGCTGCCCATGAGTTCGACCGGCTTGGCCTCGGGCCGCCGCTCGTGACCAGCACCAAGCAGAACCGGCACCGTGATGAATTGATCGCGGCGATTCACGATCGCCTGCCTCCGGCCGGTGATGAGGCAACGCCGCTCGACCTCCCCGAGATGAAGGTGGCGATTGTCGGCCGCCGGAACGTCGGGAAGAGCACGTTCGTCAATGCCCTCGCCAAGGAGGAACGGGTCATTGCCAGCCCGGTGGCGGGCACCACCCGTGACAGTATCGATGTGCGATTCGAAGTAGACGGTCACACCTTTCTGGCCATCGACACCCCCGGCCTCCGCCGGACGAAGAGCCGCACGAGCGACATCGACTTCTATTCGACACACCGGGCCGAACGGAGCATTCGCCGGGCCGATGTGGTGCTGATGCTGTTCGACGCCTCGGAGCCGATCGGCAAGGTGGATAAGCAGCTGGTCGATTCGATTGTCGAGCAGCAGAAGCCGGTTGTGCTCGTGGTCAACAAGTGGGATCTCTACGCCGGTGATGTTGAGCGGAGCGAATGGGCCCAGTACCTGCGGGACACCTTCCGCTCGATGCCGTGGGCCCCGGTCAGCTTTGTGACCGCCCAAAATGGCCGCAACGTCAAGGCAACGATCGACACGGCCCAGCGGCTCTTCCGCCAGAGCCAGACCAGGGTGCCGACCGCCGCACTCAACGCCATCATCCATGCGGCGACCCAGGCCAACCGGCCGCCGCCCGACCGGCGGGGGCGGCCGATGCGAATTTTTTTTGCCACCCAGGTCGATACCGCCCCGCCCACGATCGTGCTGGCGACCAGTTCCCCCCAGGCTCTGACCGCTCCCTACAAACGCTATCTGCTCGCTTCCTTGCGAAAGCAGGCCGCCTTCAGCGAAGTGCCGATCAAGCTGCTGATTCGTGGTCGTTCCAGCCGGGAGTAAGGCAGGCTCAATTTTTTGGGCTGAGGAGGTCGAGTCGCTCCTGCAACCGCTCGACCCGCTGGAGCTGTTCAGCGGTGACCGGCACCCCTCGGTCGAGGTCACCGGCTGCCGCCTCAGGAACCAGCTGCTGGATGATCGCGGCAGCCAGTCGGTCGATCCCGGACCTGGTCAGGGCGGAAGTCAGAATGAGGCTGCATTCGGCTGCAAGAGTGTCGGCTCCGCCGGGTGGCAACAGATCAGCCTTGGTGGCGACAACCAGCCGCCGGGTCGCGTCTGTCGGTGCCCAACCACGGCCGTTCAGGAACTCGGTGGCCGGGGCCAACTCAAGCACCAGATCAGCGGTGGCGGCCGCGGTTCGACCCCGCTCGATGCCGATTCGTTCGACGGCGTCTGACAGGAGTTCCTGAGGCTGCGGTTCCCCGGCCGTATCGACCAGTTCAATCTCCCAACCGTCAAGCACCAGTCGTGTTTCCAGGAGGTCACGGGTGGTGCCTGCCAAAGCCGCAACGAGGCTCCGGGCATACCCTGCGAGGGCGTTCACCAGGCTGCTCTTGCCGGCGTTGACGGCTCCCCGCAACACAACCCGCCAGGGGGCTGGCAGCCGCTGGCCGATTCGAGCTGCCCGTCCAAGCCGCTGAAGGTCGTTCCTGGCTTCGAGCAGATCACTCGCAGTGGCATCACGAGCCATCGCGATGAGCTGTTCAATCGACTTGATCTCAGCATCGAACCGGCCAGCTAATTGGCGGGAGAGAATCTGTGCGGCCCGCCAACCGCCCGCCTGTGCCAGCCGACGCTGCAGTGAAATGCCGGCTGTTCGATCCGGGTGGTTCGCCCAATCTCGCTCTGAAAACTCCACCCCCCCGGCCGCACACAGACTCCTCACAATTGATTCGGCCACCGCCCGGCCACCATGGGCGTGGATTTCCCAGCCATCGGGCGCTGTTCGCACCAGCACCACGGGCTCCGCTGCACCGGTCGCCAGATGCCGCCAGTGACCGAAACGAGCCTCTTGCACTGCCAGCTGCACAGGCTTCCCGGTGCCGCTGAGGAAATAGGACTCGAGCAGACGGCCCGCGGCCGCCCCCGTCACCCCGACAACACCGAGGGCTCCTCCGGCAGCGGTGAGCGACGCGACATGGGGCGGGCGACGGTTTTCAGAAGTGAACAATTTCTTGTTTGACATCCATTACCGCCGTCAGTAGAACTCGTGCCGTCGGGGTGGTAATCGACCAGCAGGCCTTCGCAGGGACGGAAAGACGTCGCTGGCGAACCGGGGCGTCATCCTACGCCGATGGTACGACCGTCTTCGATGCACTGTTCACCCACCACTATCGCTGTTTTCGTTCTGCTTCTTCAAGGATATACCCATGTCAGATGGCACCTCAGCGGCCGGCTCGATTGACCCCCAGAATCTCGCCCGGGCAATCGACCAACTGGAAAAGAACATCGATGCGATCAATCGCACCCAGAAAACAGCGAGAGTCGTGGTGCTCGGTGGTTCGCTGCTGCTGATCGCGATGCTTGCCATTTTTGGCCTGAGCCTCTTTCGTACCCTCAAGACCCAGCTGAACGAAGAAACCCTCCAGGCGGCCCTCACCGCCAAGGCCGAAGCCCTCTGGCCGCAACTCAGTGACAAGCTGACGGCTGCGGCGCTGTCGGCCGTACCGGCATACCGCGACGAAGCCCTCAAGCGGATGCAGACGCTGCAACCCAAGCTCCAGAAAATGCTGACCGCTGAGGCCACGGCGATGGCTGACCGCCTCCCCAAGGTGTTGCAAGAGAAGGCTTCAGCCAGTCTTGATCGGGTGACCGAGCAGATCGCTGCCGATGTCAAGAAAGAGGTTCCCGGCCTCACGCCGGCCCGGGTTGAGGCCATGTCGAAGCAGCTTGTCGAGGGGCTCGCACTGGAATCTGACAAGCTGCAAAAGATGCTGGGCGAGATCAGCAAGCAAGAGACCGACCGCATCGAATTGATGCTGAAGAAGCTTCCGGTCGCCGAGGTTACCAAGGAGTCGGAAGAGCGGCTCCAGCAGCGGTTCATGCATCATATCCTGCTGCTCGTAGATCGGGCGGTTGCGCCGGATGAGTCGGTGCTGCAGACCGATGCCACGTTCGCCCTCGACGCCACCACGGAAAAGACGAACTGATCAAGGCTGCGGTGAGCGACGAACTCGCACCTTCCAACCCACGAACCTGCCACTCGGTCACATTCTTCATAAGGAGCAGAACCCCATGTCCGGAATGAACCCCTCCGATGCCGCCGCGGTCGAGAGCCGTCTGAAGCAACTCCAGGCGAGGCTTGCGGAGACAGCTTCGCAGTCGAGTCGTCGGCTGACAATCACCAGTCTGGTGATGGCCAGCCTGCTCGTGGCCGCCTTCTTTTATCTGCGGTTCATCGCGTCGAGCATCACGACGTACGCCGAGGCACCGACGCTTGTCGAACTGGTGGCAGCCCAGGTCGAGCCGCGGCTCCAGGAGGCACCGGCCGAACTTGCGTCCTCGTTGAAGGCTCAAGCGCCCGAGGTGGTCGGACAGGCCGAAAAGCTTCTGCTTGATGCCCTGCCCCAGCTCACCCGGCAGGCCGATGAATTTCTGGTCAGCTTCTTTGAACGCGAGTTCAAGAACATTGAAAGCGAAGCCACCAGGCTGATCCGTGATGCCTTCGATGCGGCGGTCACCAAGGCCCGCGAGAAGAATATCGATTTGGCGAAGGAAGGTGAGCTGGAACAGGCCGTCGCCCAGGCAGCGCCGACCTTGCGAGAGATGGCCGAAACGCTCATTCAGGCAAATTTTGAAAAGTATTCGGCCGGCACTGACGGTGTGGCCGCCTACATCGATCGCATCGCCACCGGGAACGACCTGACCGACCATGAGCAATCTCAGAAACAGGTCCTGATCACCGGCCTTGCCCTGCTTCAAAAGATGGAGAAAGACAAGAATCGGGCTCCGATTCAGAGCATCCTGGAGGGGCGAATTCCCGCCGATTCACCTGTGCCGGTGAACGCTCCCAAGTGATTGCCCACTCAAGGAAGACCTTTTCGGCCGCTCTCGGCAAGGCCGGGGGCCCAAGTGACGATCAGACAGAGACCTCAATCGTCACGGTCGATTGACCGGGGCAGGGGCGTTGTGACCGGTGCAAATCGTTGCTGGGGCACAATTACGGCTTGGGTGACCCCTCCACCTGCTGGGCAAATGCTATTTCATCGAGCCATCGCTTGACCTGTTGCTCCAGACCCGAAAGCGTCTGTGTTGCCTGAGCCGTCGCCTGCTCCAGCGCTTCGTCAGCTTTTTTCAGCGCATCCCGGGCCTGTTGGAGGGTGGCCTCGGCCTTCTTTTTTCCAGCCTCCGCCTGAGTGCGGGATTCATCAGCTTTCTGCTTTTCTGCCTCGGCAAGCTTTTCTGCCTCGGCAAATTGTTGCTCGGCTGTTGCCAGCCGATTCGCCGCTGCGACCCGGAGCTTCTGCTTTTCGGCGAGTGTTCGTTCCGCAAGTTTCCGCGCCTCAGCCACCGCGTGTTCGGCGGTCGCCAGGCGAACGGCAAGCGGAGGTGGGTTCGAGTCGATCTGTCCCAGTTGTTTGCCGTCAGCCAGGGCAAAGACACTGACGGTCCCGGCCCAGTCGCCGGCAATCACGAGGTTTTGTTTGTCGTTCACAACGACCCTGGTACCGATGTCCGAAAGATTCCCAAAATCCCGTTCGAGCTTTCCATCGGCCTTCCAGAGTTTGACCTTGCGATCGCGTCCCGTCGAAACCAGACGGCCATCGTTGAGCCAGCAGACATCCGATGTGCCACCACCATGGGCATTCCAGGACCGGACCTTTTTTCCCTGATCAGCATCCCAGAGGTGAATGGTGCCGTCTTCCGCGGCACTGGCCAGCAGCAGGCCGTCCGCCCGCCAGGCAATGGAAGTGATTCCCCCGGCATGGCCTTTGAGAATTGCCCATTCACGGGCTCCGAATGACTCCCAGAGGAACAGGTTTCCGGCCCGATCCCCGGTCGCCAGCAGCACGCTGTCGGGTGAGAAAGCAAGGCTGGTGATCCAGTCGGTGTGTTTGGTGATCTCGCTCTCAACCCGTCCATCGGCCGTCGTCAACAGCCGCACGGCCTTTGCCGATCCTCCCAGCGCCACCAACCGCTGGTCTGCCGAAAGGTCCGCAGCCAGGACTTCGTCATACTCTTCACCCAGGGTGATCAATCGCTTTCCACCGGCGACATCCCAGAGAGCCACCTGGCCACTCTTGGCAGCCACTCCTCCCCCGCCGAGCAGCAGCCGGGCGTTGCGTGAGAATGTGAGGGTCTGGCAGTCACCTTCAGGAAAGGGCAAGACACCGCGGAGTTCTCGTGTTGCCGGACTTACCAGAAGGACCTGCTGACGGCCGCCGATTGCAACGAGATCACCGTGGGGAGACGCGGCGAGCCCGGTAATCGTTGTGGGGCGAATGCCATGTGTAACGACCTGCAGGGGCAGCCTGGGTGGAAGTACCGGTTCTCCCTCCGGTTTCACAATGGCGCCGGGGTCGAGCGCAAGGTTGGTCGCCGGCTTTGCTGCGATTGGCTTGCCGCCATCCCGCTCAATCAAGCCGCCGGCAATCCATTTTTTGAGCACATCAAGCATGCGTTCAGGAATCCGGTCTGCGTTGGGCGGCATGACCGGTTCGGACTCATGGCTCGCTACCTGCCAGAGATAGGAACCGTCGGGATCGCCGGCCGCGAGCACCTCGCCCGAGTTTCCACCGGCCTGCATCTGCTGGTAGCTCGTCAGATCGAGTCCCCCCGCCCGCTTCCCGGCATTGTGACAGCCACAACACTTTTCCTTGAAAATCGGCAAGACGTGCTGCTCATAGGTGAGAGGCTTCTCGGCAGCCTGCAGCATTCCGGCGGTCAGCCAGGTGGCCAGCCAGGCCGAGGCAACGTTGACAACGCAGGACTTCGCCGGTCTGACCATCGGTTTCATCTTCATCTGCATGGTGGAAAAAGTCGTGGTGGCCGAGCTGACAGTCGAACAGACATTCAGTGGTTGAAAATGAATTCAGGAGAATTCAGGAGGGCCCAGAAGATGTCCTCCAACGCCTGCTTCCGATCGGCCTTTGCCTGAAGATCGGCAACGAGTTCGATTCGCTCGCGTTCGATGGGTTTCCGTCCGTAGCAGCGAATGATCAGCCGATCGATGATCTGGCTGTCGGTCAGCCCCTCGTCAATCCAGCCGCCAATCAGGTTCCCCTTTTGAATCCGAGCATTGGCGACATCACCATTGAGGAGATGAAGTGCCTGCGAAAGGCTCGGGTCCATGCTGACCGCACACGAGCAGACATCCTCGCGGGTCGCACGGCCGAAGGTCGTCAGGAAGTACGTCGTCGTCCGGCCATCGGCGACCTGAACAGCCCTGGCGCCCTCAGGAAGTCCGGGGAACTTGTTCGTTGTTTCAGTCACCTGGGCAAGTATGTCAAGCAGTACCTCAGCCCGAATCCTGCGGACGGCAGCATGGGAAAAGTTCGTGGTGTCGAGCTGGTTTGACGGATTCGGATCGCAGCTTCGCTGATAGGTCTTCGATGACGTAATGTCTCGAACAAGGCCACGGAAATCCCAACCGGAACTGACGAAACGGCGGGCCAACTCGTCCAACAGCGGACCGTTGACAGGAGGGTTGCTCACCCGGAAGTCATCGGGCTCGTGAACAATTCCCCGGCCCAGGAAATGCGCCCAGACAAGATTGACGATGCGCTTGGCGAAGAACGGGTTCTCCGGATCAACCACCCAATCAGCGAGGGCCCGCCGCCGGTCCTCGGTCTTCACCTGCGGGGCTTCACCACCGAGGAATTTTGGCCGCACGTTTTTTCCCGAGACCGGGTGTTTGACTCCGCCACCGCCGGAGTCGAACACAATCGTCTCACGCGGATCTTCAGCTCGTTTCCGCCGCAATTGCGGGAAAAATGCCGCAAACCCGTAATAGTCATCCATCGTCCAACGATCGAAGGGATGGTTGTGACACTGGGCGCACTGAATCCTCATCCCGAGAAAAGCCTGAGCGATGTTCTCGGTAAGCTTCAGGGTATTCCGTTCGAGCTGAAAGTAATTTGTTGGCGGGTTGTCAAACGTGCCACCCGATGCGACGAGCAGGTCGCGAACCATCTGGTCAATCGGCTGATTGGCAGAAATCCGTCGATCAAGCCACTGGTGGTACAGCAACGCCCCCTTCGGGCTCACGTCGTTGCCTTGCGAACGGATCTGGAGAATCTCCGCCCACTTCATCACCCACAGATCGACGAACTCCTTCCGCTCAAGGAGCCTGTGAATGGTTTTCAGCCGCTTCTCCGGAGACGAGTCAGCGAGAAAAGCGGACCGTTCGTCAGCAGTGGGTAATAAACCAGTCAGGTCAAGGGTCACCCGCCGCAGAAAGACTTCGTCGTCACACACAGCCGACGGGCTGATCCGCAGGCTCTTGAGCTTTGCATCGACGAGATCATCGATCCAGGTGTTTCCGCTCGATTCAGGAAACTCAAACGCGAGCCCGTCAGGAATCACCACCGTCGGAACTCCGACTGTGATGGTGTCATACCGCGACATTAAGAAGGCTTCGCCCCGGCGACCACTGGTCACGCGTCCGTCCTCAGCCACTGCAGCAGAGCCCGCATTGCTCGATGAGTACCACACGAGGTCCGTGACATCGCGGTCGGTTCCATCGGCAAAGGTGGCCACCGCGACCAGCTGCTGCGTCGCCTTTGGTCCCTCCAGCAGCGACTCGGGCGGATAAAGGTTGAGTGCCGTCAGGGCCGGCACCTTTGCCCCCTCCTCGGGGTCGTCCTTCGCGCCGTCCTCGATCCATCGAATCAGCGTCCGAGCCAGATCACTCTCGAGAGGAAATCGCTTGCCACCGGTGTGGGCAACAGCACCGACTGCCTTCTGGACGAGGAGGCTGCCGACCGGGTCTCCCAAATCAATTCGTCTTCCGGGCAGTTCTCGGGTGATCCGCTGGTAGTCGCCGGCCGGATCGAACCCAAACAAGGAAAGGCGAAAACCATCCTTTCCCCGCGCAGCACCATGGCAGCTTCCCATGTTGCAGCCACCACGCGCGAAGACAGGCATGACATCCAGGCGAAACGAAAGCGGCGGATTGGTCGTGCCGTTCACAACCGTGACAGGCAGTTCCCGGGTCAGCCCACGGCATTCGACGGTGAGTGTTGTCTTACCGTCAGCCAGCGGCCGAACGACTGGCGCAGGCCGATGCTCAGCCGCGGTCACGGGAAGCACCACCGCCAAGGCGGCGTCGGCTATTGATACGTTCGCCTCAGCTGAAAGATCGAGCGTCACGCCATCAGACCGTTCCCCCTGAATGACGACCCGCTGTTGATCACGAGCCGAATCGAGTTGAATGACCGGCGGATAGACACGGAGGTCAACCAGCGACTCTTTCTGCGCCGAGCCGGCCCGGGCAGGGTTGCCGAGGGTTTCCAATCCGAGCCCGGTCACTACAAACATCAGCAAGAATCGGAAACTTCCCTGATGACGAAGGAAGCGGTGGATGTTCAACAGTTTCATCTGCCACCAGTATTCGTTTTGCTCAGTCTGACTCATTCCTCGGCCCCCGACGCCCTGGCCCCGTCCGCAGTAGCAGCGATCACCCGCGCCTGTTCTCGAAGTCGTTCACGACGGGAAAGAACCTTCGGCTTCGCCGCGGCAGGCTTTTTCTCCGCAACGGGCTTTTTCTCGGCCACCTTGGTCGCCACGGGCAGGGGTTTGTCGATCCGCAGCTCGCCGGCCTTCACCTTGTGAATGACCCAGTCTCCGTTTTGGGGTACATGAAGCTCACAAACAACCGACCCGTGCTTGCCGACCGGAGCATCCGCCGGAACGGTAATCGGGAACGTCACCTCGTTGTCCCCCGGCGAAACAGCCACCTCTTTCACCGAACATTTGGCGGGCAGGCCCAACAGCAATGCCTTGGCCGACGTTTCGGCTGCGGTCGCGAGCTTGCCGACCATCAGTACCTCGCTGCCGAGTTCACCCGCTGCCCGATCAACGGCAAGCCGAAGCATCGGCTCCCGCACGTTGAGCGTGACGGGCCGGCTGGAAATCTCGAAACTTGGTCTGGTCTTGGCGAGCTCGCCTTTCGGCGTCACGGTGGCGGTTACCACCACCCCCCATGGTCCGATTGCCGCCTTGTCGTTTGCGTTAATCGGGTAGACCACCTCAGTGGCGTCGGCTGGAACGTTCACACCCGAAGCGGCCCCTACTCCCGGCGGCCGGAATGGAAAGGTCAGGCGAATCGCGCCGTCGAACCCCTCATCCCGTTTGATTTTCACCCGGAGATCGAGTCGCCCTGACTGCACCAAGGGCACAGCCGGTTCGATGAGTTCAATAGCAACGGGCACCGCGGCAACAACACAGACCGGCATGTGGTCACTGAAGCTCTGCCGCCAACAGGTGCGGTTGGGATTGCCATGAACAAGTTCCGTCGGCTGCTCAAGCCCGCCAACCACTCGGTGCGTCTCTTCCGCCGCGGTTGCTTGCGGCTGTGCCTGGGCGGCGGTTTTCGCGGCTGCGACGAGCTCGACCGATGCCATGGTTGCGGTAAGGTCGGCATCGCTGGCCGCCTCAAAGACCAGCAGTGATGAAGGCGAATTGCCAGGCAATGGTGTCGGCGTCGACTGAACGCCTGCGGGGAGACCAGTCATCTGTGGTTGTACGGCCTCGCTGCTATCCGTTCGCGACGCGTTGACAAGCAACGCCATTCGATTGCCCCTGGGAATCTGCGGAAACAGCCGCTGCTGCGATTTGCTGGATGCCGGAGGCACCGAGACCCGCATGTCTGGTTCAACGGGTGTGGCCTCGATCCACCAGACGAAGGTCTCACCCCCTCGATCTTGGTGATCACTGACCCGCACAAGAAACGAACCCGTCTTTGGCACGGTTACCGTCATTGCACTGTCGGGACCGGCAGCATCGTCGTTGCCCGTGATTCGCTGACGCTTGTCGTCGTCGTGGTAGGCGTTCAGGGTGAGGTCGATCGGCGAACCGAGCCGGCGGCCCCAGGCACGCACATACCATTTCGAGCCTGCGGCCGCCTCGAATCGCATCCAGTCGATGTCTCCATTTTGCTGGAGCTGGCCCCAGACGGCAGCAGGGGTAGGGAACGTCTGGCACTTGGTGGGCTCATTGTTGGGCTCTGCTTCCCGCGTTGCCGGCAACGGAGTGAGGCGAAATGGGACTCCTTCAGCTGATGGAATGCCGTCCCGAACCGCCACTGCATTGAAAATACTGTCGTGCCGCGTGTCTCGTCGGACCAGCTGTTTCGGGAGGGTCAGCTTGGAGGTCCAGTTGCCGTCGCCGTCTCCGAGCCACTCGACCGAGAGGGTCTCTCCCGGCTTGCCGCCGGGAGGCAAACCGACCAGAGGCGTCGGGAACCGTCCGATGTTGAGAAGGTAAAAGGAGTTGTCGTCACCGAGGTAGGCGCTCTCCCGAACCCGCAGAAAATAATCACCATCCCGCTCAACACGAGCAGCAATCATTGCATCTTGCTGTAACAGCGGGTGGTCGTCGCAGTCGGCGATGACGAAGCCGGCGGCATCGACCAGTTCGACCGCGGGGTCGAACGGGGTGTGGTTAAGCCGGACCCCCCGAAGACTGGCTGATATCTTTTCGCCCGCCTTCAGTGCGATGCGGTAGGTATCAACGTCTTCTCGGCGGGCGACACCAGCCACGGTCTGGGTGGCCCCTCCCGGTAACTCAATCAACTCGGCCGCCTCCGGGCTGTCGTTTCGCTGTTTGTTGCCGCTGGCAGTCTCCTGCTCGATCCGAATGGGGCTGTCAATAACCACGAAGGTCCGCAGTTCTGAAAGCCCAGCCGGCGTCCGCATCCGGATGCGGTGGTCACCAAGGGGGCAGTCGGCGGGAATTCGCAGTTTGACCTTCACCGTTCCACCATTGGGCTGCTCCAATCCAACCTGCTCGATCAGCCCATCCTCGAAAAACAACTCAATCGCTTCATCGAGTCGGCTGCCGGTGATGGTGACCTCGCACTCCCCTCCACGCTGGCCGGCGGGTGGCATAATCCGGCCGATCGCGGGAGCAGCGAGGCACGGCAAGGCCATGATCGTTGTCAGCAGGGGGACGCACCAGAGGACTGATCGCCTGACGAGAACGACAGTAGACCACTTCATGGAAGTCCTCCAACGCAAGCCTGAACGAGGAGTTGACCCAGCGGATCAGACACAGCAATCAGGCCAGCAGGTCGCGACGGACCTTGCCACCGTCGACGATCTCCACCGGCCTTGCGCCCGGGGCCATCAGTTCCTTCTCGGCCACGATGCCGAGGCAATGATAGACGGTGGTTGCAAGATCCTCGATTGTCATCGGATCCTCAAATGGCTCGGCCGCAATGGCATCGGATGCCCCGTAGACGAGCCCCCGTTTCATTCCACCGCCTGCCATCACGACACTGAACACCTTCGGCCAGTGATCCCGGCCTGAGTCGTTGTTGATTTTGGGCGTCCGCCCAAACTCGCTGGAAACCATCACCAAGGTCGAGTCGAGCAACCCTCGGCGGTCGAGGTCATTGATCAATGCGGCATAAGCCTGATCGAACGGCGGAAGCGTTTTGTCGATGCCCTGCCGAATCCGCTGGTGCATGTCCCAGCCGCCATACGACAGGGTCACAAATCGAACACCGGCTTCGACAAGCCGCCGCGCCAGCAGCATCCGCTGGCCGGCCTGATGACGGCCATATTCGTCCCGGACTTCCTTCGATTCCGCGGCGATATCAAAGGCAGCCTGAGCCTCGGCCGAACTGACAAGGTCGTACGCTCGTTGATAAAAAGTGTCGATCGCAGCGATGTCATTCGAGTGTTCCATCCGCTCGAAATGACGGCCGACTACTTCACGGAGCCGCCGCCTCGACTCAAATCGGCCACCGTCCACTCCCTTCGGAAGCGAGAGGTCCCGAACGGTGAAATTGTTGCTGGCCGGATCCGAACCGAGCGTGAACGGGCCGAACGCACTGCCGAGGTAGCCCGCCCCGGCGTCGGGAGCGGGCAGATTGGGCAGGCAGACATACGGTGGCAGATTGGCCCGGGGGCCGAGTTCATGCGAGACAACGCTGCCGAGGCTCGGAAACGTCAACGCCGGGCTGGGCTTGTACCCGGTGAACATGTTGTGGGTTCCCCGCTCGTGGGCCGCCTCACCATGGGTCATCGAACGGATGACGGTAATTTTGTCGGCAATCTTCGCGGTTCGTTTCAGATGCTGGTTGAACCGCACGCCCGGGATCACGGTTTCAATGCTGCCCAATTCACCGCGGTATTCCAGCGGCGAGAGCGGCTTGGGGTCAAAGGTCTCCTGCTGCGCCCAGCCGCCGGGCAGCCAGATGTGAATCACGCTCTTGGCGGTGCCTTCGAAGTGCTCAAATTGCTTCGCGTCGGCCAACACGGACTTTGCCTTCAGGAACGTCCCGAGTGACAGTCCCAGTCCGGCCAGAGACCCGACCTGCAGAAATTCCCGCCGTCCCGGCATGCCCGAGTGTCTCTGACAATTCGTTGCCATCGCGTGGTGACCCATAGTCGTGCCCTTTTCCCGAAGATTGTGTGCCATGGCTGTCTGGAACCATCCACTCGATGAAAATTTTCGCCGACCGCCGCACTGTCTGCAACAATGTTGTCCGTCGAGTCGCCTTACATGTCTGGTGCTCCGGTGGAGCGGCCGCCGCGTATCAGATTGAGACACCGTACCATGCACCCGAAAGGGGGGAGTGATGGCAGTCGCAGTAACCGAAGCCGAAGACGGGGTTGTTGAAGTCGCCGTGACCGGCAGTCTGACGCGATCAGACTATGACCATTTCGTGCCCGTGCTTGAACGAAAGATGAAGGACGGGAAGGTAAAAATCCTGTTTTCGATGCACGATTTCACCGGCTGGGACATCGGTGCGCTCTGGGAGGACATCAAGTTCGATTTCAAGCATTTCGGTGACATCGAACGCCTCGCCATGGTCGGTGAGAAGAAATGGGAGGAAGGCATGGCCTGGTTCTGCAAACCATTCACCACTGCCAAGGTGGCCTATTTCGACCAGGGGCAGATCGACACCGCCCGATCGTGGCTGCGGGGCGAGTGATCAATCAGTCGCCGTCAGCGAGTGTTCGCTTACCGCGGAGCAGATGGTGGTAATGCTGGGCGAAACGGTGGGCTTCGTCGCGGACATACTCCAGCAGCCGTAGTGAGAACGCATGCCGTGACAGCCGCAGCGGCTCGGAACGGCCTGGCAGGAAAATCTCTTCCTCCCGTTTGGCCAACGAAAGGATGCAGGGAGGCTCGATGCCGAGTGAGTCGACCGCATCGAGGGCCGCCGACAGCTGTCCTTTGCCGCCGTCGATCAGGAAGATGTCGGGCAGGGCCGCCCCTTCCCGGACCAGCCGTGAGAACCGGCGGGCGACCACCTCGTGAATGCTCTTGAAGTCGTCAATACCGTCAACAGTCTTGATGCGGTACCGCTTATAGCCCGGCTTGAATGGCAGGCCGTCGATGAACTGCACCAGGCTGGCGACCGTCTCGTTGCCCGCCAGGTGGGCAATATCGACGCCCTCGATGACCCGCGGGGGCTTGGCCAGGCCCAATACCTTTTCCAGCCCAGCCAGCCCCTTCTTGGGATCGACCAGAAACACCTCGGGCTGCACGTGTTCTTCGAGATCACCCCGCTCATGCAGCCGCTCAAGCAGTCTGATTTCATCCCGTAGCCGGGCCGCCTTTTCAAACTCCAGGGCCTTCGAGGCGTCGAGCATCTCCTGCCGCAGCTGCGCCAGCAGCTTCTGCTTGCCCCCTTCCAGAAATGTCTTCAGCCGGTTGATGTCCTTCCGGTACTCCGCCTTTGAGATCCGCAGGTTGCAGGGGGCCGTGCACTGGTCGATCGAGGCGAGCAGGCAGGGCCGAAACCACCGCCACTGTGGGTCGTCGGCGTCGATGTCGAGCGAGCAGGTGCGAAATTTGAAAATCCGCTGCAGCACCACGATTGCCCCCCGCAGGCTGCCGGCACTGGGAAAGGGGCCGTAGAGCTTCACCCCCTTGGACGCTGGTGAGCGGGTGAACTCGACCCGGGGAAAGTCTTCGTGGGTGGTGATCTGCAGGTAGGGAAAGGTCTTGTCGTCTTTCTGCAGCGAGTTGAACCGGGGCTGCACATCCTTGATCAGCCGGCTTTCCAGCAGCAGGGCATCGACCTCGCTGTCGGCCTCGAGATAGTCGATGTCGCGGATTTCCTGCACCAGATCGGCGGTCCGGCGATCGAGTTCCGCCGCCTTGAGGAAATAGCTGCCCGCCCGGCTCCGCAGGTTCTTGGCCTTGCCGACATAAATCACCCGCCCGGCCGCGTCCTTCATCAGGTAGACGCCGGGCGTCTGGGGAAACTCCCGGACCTTCCGGGCAGCCGCCGAGCGGTCGCGGGCGGCCGCCGCGGCATCGGTGTCGGCGGGCAGGGTCTCAGCGGATGGGTCGGGAGTGGCGTCCACGACTCGATTGTAGCCCAGCCGGTCCCGCACAAGGCCGGCTGGGACACGTCTCAGCAGCGAAGACTCGTCGGGGAGCAGGGCAGCCCCTCGTCGTCGTGACAGCAACGGGTCGGGGGAACTTGCAGCGGCACCATTCCAAGAGCCGCAGGTGGCGGGCCGTCTCGACGATCAGTTGAACGGCGGTAGGTCGGCGACGGCCTCACGCGGTTGTCTCTCGCCGCTCTGCCACCCTCATGCCGCTCAGACCGCAACCGCTGCGTCGTCGTGAACGGTTGGCAGGCTCGTCTCCCCCATCAGGTAGCGATCGCACTCGCGGGCCGCCTCGCGGCCTTCATTGATCGCCCAGACCACCAGGCTCTGGCCCCGCCGGCAGTCGCCCGCCGCGAAGACGCCCTCAAGGTTGGTCGCATACCTGCCGTACTCAGCCGCGAAGTTCGACCGCTTGTCCCGCTCGAGGCCGAGTTCGTCGGCAATCGTCGCCTCGGGGCCACCGAAGCCCAGGGCCAGCAGCACCATCTGGCAGGGCCACTCTTGCTCACTGCCTTCGACCACCGAAAAGGGCGGCCCGCCTTCCTGCGGCTTGCTCCAGTCAAGCCGCACGGTCTTCACGCCCCGCAGGTTACCGGCATCATCCCCGAGGAACTCGACGGTCTGCACGGAGAACTCGCGGGGGTCTCCGGGCAGTTGCTTCCCCGGCACGTGGGCGTAGTCAAACCGGGCGGCCGCCTCCACGTGGCCGTAATCCTTTCGCAGAATCTTCGGCCACTGCGGCCAGGGGTTGTTCGCCCCGCGTTCAGCCGGTGGCTGGGGCACGATCTCAAAGGTCACCAGCGACCGGCAGCCGTGCCGCAGCGAGGTGCCGATGCAGTCGGTGCCGGTGTCACCACCGCCGATCACGATCACATCCTTGTCCTTGGCCGAAATGTAGTGGCCGTCGGCATGGTGCGAGTCGAGCAGGCTGCGGGTGTTGGCGGTGAGAAAGTCCATGGCAAAGTGAATGCCCGAAAGATCACGGCCCGGCGTCTTGGCGAAGAAGTCGTTGGGCCGGGTCGAGCCCACACAGAGCACGACGGCGTCGAAGTCGGCCATCAGCTTTGCCGCGGGCAGATCCTTGCCGATTTCGACACCGGTCCGGAAGACCACGCCCTCCTCGGCCAGCAGCCGAACCCGCCGCTCGACCACCTTCTCTTTGTCGAGCTTCATGTTGGGAATGCCATACATCAGCAGGCCGCCGATCCGGTCGGCCCGCTCGAAGACCGTCACGAGGTGGCCGGCCCGGTTGAGCTGGGCGGCACAGGCCAGTCCCGCCGGTCCTGATCCGACCACGGCCACCTTCTTGTCGGTCCGCGAGGCCGGTGGCTCCGGCACGATCCAGCCTTCCTCCCAGCCCCGGTCGACAATTGAACACTCGATCTGTTTGATGGTCACCGGGGGCTCGTGAATGCCCAGAACGCAGGAGCCCTCGCACGGTGCGGGGCAGACCCGGCCGGTGAACTCCGGGAAGTTGTTGGTCTTGTGCAGCCGTTCAAGCGCCTCCTGCCAGTGGCCGCGGTAGACCAGATCATTCCATTCAGGAATCAGGTTTCGCACCGGGCAGCCGGCCGCCATGTTCGCCATTAAGTCGGCGGTGTGGCAGAAGGGCACGCCACAGTCCATGCAGCGGGAACCCTGATCCTGCAGGTCAACGATCGGCAGGTCGACGTGAAACTCGTTCCAGTCGCCGATGCGTACGATCGGGTCCCGCTCGGAATAGGTCTGCCGATCGACGGTCATGAAGCCGCGGGGGTTGCCCATCGGTGGTCTCCTTGGTTCTACCTGTTGAAGTTGTTGTCTGCGTGTCTCGCGGTGCTGCCTCAGTTCCCGCTGGTAACAAGCTGTTCCTCCGCCGCCAGTTCGGCCAGGGCCCGCTTGTAGTCCCGCGGCATCACCTTGACGAACTGCGGCAGCGACGTTTCCCACGAGGCAAGAATGGCTTCCGCCACGGTCGAGCCGGTGAAACGGGCGTGCCGCTCAATCAGTTCCCGCAGTTCAGCCACGTCAGCCGCATCCTCGACCGCCTCGAGTTCAACCAGCTCCAGGTTGCAATTGAGCCGGAGGGTGTCGCGGTCAGGCGCGAAGACATAGGCGACGCCGCCCGACATGCCGGCGGCGAGGTTCCGGCCGGTCGGGCCAAGAATGACCACCCGGCCGCCGGTCATGTATTCGAGGCCGTGGTCGCCCACGCCCTCAACCACCGCCCGGCCGCCGCTGTTTCGTACGCAGAATCGCTCGGCTGCCCTCCCGCGGAAGAAGGCCTCACCCGCCGTCGCTCCGTAGAGGGCGACATTCCCAATGATGATGTTCTCTTCCGGAACGAAGCTCGAGCCCTTGGGGGGATAAATCATGATCCGCCCTCCGGAAAGCCCCTTGCCGACATAGTCGTTGGCATCCCCTTCCAGTTCAATCGTCACCCCGGGTGCGAGCCAGGCCCCGAGACTCTGGCCGGCCGAGCCTTTGACGTCGATGTGGATGGTGTCGTCGGGCAGGCCGGCGGCTCCATTGGCCTTCGAGACCTCGTGGCTGAGCATCGTGCCGAAGGCCCGGTCGATGTTTTCGATTCGCATGTCGAATCGAACCGGCATGCGGTCGTGGATCGCCGCCAACGACTTTTCGATCAGCTTGTTGTCGAGCACCTCTTCCAGGCCATGGTTCTGGGAAATGGTGCAGTGGGTCTCGGTGTCGGGGTGGGGGCCGACGGCCGGGGTGAGGATCGGGGTCAGGTCGAGCCCCTTCGCCTTCCAATGCCGCACCGCCTCGTCGATCTCGAGCACCTCGACATGGCCGACCATCTCGTTGATCGAGCGGAAGCCGAGGCTGGCCATGATTTCACGGGTTTCCTCGGCCACCAGGAAGAGATAGTTGACGACATGCTCGGGCTTGCCGCTGAACTTCTTGCGGAGCTCCGGGTCCTGGGTGGCGATGCCGACCGGGCAGGTGTTCAGATGACACTTCCGCATCATGATGCAGCCCATCGTGATCAGCGGCGCGGTGGCAAAGCCGTACTCCTCCGCCCCCAGCAGGGCGGCGATGACGACGTCACGGCCGGTCTTGAGCTGGCCGTCGGTCTCCAGCCGCACCCGACTGCGGAGGTCGTTCATCACCAGCGTCTGGTGGGTCTCGGCAATGCCGAGTTCCCAGGGCAAACCGGCAAACTTGATGCTCGTCAACGGCGAGGCGCCGGTGCCGCCATCGGTGCCAGAAATCAGAATCTTGTCGGCATGGCCCTTGGCCACCCCCGAGGCGATCGTGCCGACGCCCACCTCTGACACCAGCTTCACGCTCACCGCCGCCGACGGGTTGGCGTTCTTGAGATCGAAAATCAGCTGGGCCAGATCCTCGATGGAATAGATGTCGTGGTGCGGCGGGGGACTGATCAGGCCGACCCCCGGGGTTGAGTGCCGGGTGGCGGCGATGATTTTGTCTACCTTGTGGCCCGGCAGTTCACCCCCTTCTCCCGGCTTGGCCCCCTGAGCGATCTTGATCTGCAGCTCGTTGGCGTTGGTGAGATACCAGCTGGTCACGCCGAATCGCCCCGAGGCCACCTGCTTGATGTATGACCGCTTGGAATACTGATTCGGCTGGGCTTGGGCCTTGGCCGGGTCGAGATTTTCAAGCGTCTTCATCATCGCGGCGTGCTCGTCGGACGACCGGTCGTACCACTTGAACCGTTCCGGATCTTCGCCCCCTTCACCGGTGTTGCTCTTGCCACCCAGCACGTTCATCGCCACGGCGAGCGTTTCGTGGGCCTCGGCTGAGATCGAGCCATAGCTCATCGCTCCGGTGCAGAACCGCTTGACGATTCCGCGGGCCGGCTCGACCTCCTCCAGCGGCACCGGGGTGCGGCCCTGCTTGAAGGTCAGCAGCCCCCGTAAGAAGCACTTGCGATGGGCATCTTCGTTGACCGTTCGGGCGAACTCCCGGTAGGCCTCCCGCGAGCCGGTGCGGGCGGCGACCTGTATCTGGGCGATGGTGAACGGGTTCCAGGCATGTGCCTCGCCTTCCTTCCGCCAGTGGAACTGGCCGTCGTTGGGCAGGATCGGCAGTGTTCGACCGCCTCGGGTCGGAAAGCCGATTTCATGCCGGCGAATCCCCTCTTCAGCCAGCACGTCGAAGCCGACGCCCGAGATTCGGCTGGCGGTGCCGACAAAACAGGCGTCGATGACGTCCTTGTTGAGCCCAACCGCCTCGAAGATCTGGGCGCCCTTGTACGAGGCGAGGGTCGAAATACCCATCTTGCCCATCACCTTGAGCATGCCCTTGGCCACCGCCTTCCGGAAGGCGGGCACGATCTTTTCGTCGCTGAACGCTTCTTCAAGCAGCCCGTCGAGCCGGGCCTGCCGCAGGGCCTCAAAGGCCAGATAGGGGTTGATCGCGTCCGCCCCGTAGCCGGTCAGCAGGCAGAAATTGTGGACTTCGCGGGCCTCCCCCGATTCCAGCACGATGCCGATGCGGGTCCGCAACTCCTGCCGCACGAGGGCATGATGAACCGCCCCGGTCGCCAGCAGCGAGCTGACCGGGACGCGGTCGGGACCGATCGCCCGGTCGGAGAGCACGACCAGCGAATAGCCGTCATGAATCGCCTGGGTCGCCTCGCCGCAGATCCGATCGATCGCGGGCCGCAGGCCGGCGTCGCCCGCCGTCCGCGGATAGGTGATATCGATCGTCTTTGTCCGCCAGCCCCGGTGGTCGAGGCCCCTGATCGCGGCAAGTTCCTCGTTGGTGAGGATCGGGTGCGGCACGCAGAGCCGGTGACACTGCTCCGCGGTCGCATCGAGCAGGTTGCCCTCCGGGCCGATGAAGCACTCCAACGACATGATCACCTCCTCGCGGATCGAATCGACCGGCGGGTTGGTGACCTGGGCGAAAAGTTGCTTGAAATAGTCGTAGACGAGCCGCGGCTTGTCCGACAGGCAGGCCAGGGCGGCGTCGTTGCCCATCGAGCCGATCGGATCTCGCTTCTCACGGAGCATCGGCATCAGCATGAACTGCAGCGTTTCGGTGGTGTAGCCGAAGGCCTGCATCCGCTTCAGCAGGTCGTCACTGGCGTAATGCCGTGGTGGCTCCTGCCGCGGTAGTTCATCGAGATGAATCGCCTGGTTTTTCAGCCAGGTCTTGTAGGGCCGTTTGGCTGCCACCGAACTTTTCAGTTCGTCGTCGGCGATGATGCGGCCCTGCTCAAAGTCCACCAGGAACATCTTGCCCGGCTGGAGCCGGCCCTTGGCCTTGACCAGTTCGGGTGGCACATCGACCACCCCCACCTCGCTGGCCATGATCACCCGGTCGTCGTGGGTGACGTAGTAGCGGCTCGGCCGGAGACCGTTGCGGTCGAGCACCGCGCCGATGTAATGACCGTCGGTGAAGGAGACTGAGGCAGGGCCATCCCACGGCTCCTGCAGGGCCGAGTGGTACTCATAGAAGGCCCGCTTGTCCTCCGGCATGCTGTGATGGTTCTGCCAGGCCTCCGGGATCATCATCATGACCGCTTCCTGGAGGGTGCGGCCGGAGTGGTAGAGCATCTCGAGGGCGTTGTCGAAGTTGCCCGAGTCGGAGCAGTCGGGCTCAATCACCGGAAAGAGCTTGCGAATGTCGTCGCCCCAGAGGTCGCTGGTCATCACGCCCTGCCGGGCAAACATCCAGTTGGCGTTGCCCCGCAGGGTGTTGATTTCGCCGTTGTGGGCCATGAACCGGCAGGGCTGGGCCCGGTCCCAGCTGGGGAAGGTGTTGGTCGAAAACCGCGAGTGGACCATCGCCAGATGGGTGGTGTAGTCGGGATCCTGCAGGTCCTTATAGAGCGGGATGACCTGCATCGACCGCAGCATCCCCTTCCAGATCATCACCTTGGTTGACAGCGAACAGATGTAAAACATCAGCTTCTGCCGCAGGCTGCTCTCGACCCGAATCTGGTGGCTCGACCACTTGCGGATGATGAACAGCTGCCGCTCAAAGGCCTCCTGATCAAGACCCTCGGCAGCCGCGATGATCGCCTGGTCGAAGTGGGGCATCGAGCGGCGGGCCGTCGGGCCGACATCGGCGGCGTCGGGATCGACCGGCAGTTCCCGCCAGCCGACGAGCTTCTGCCCCTGCTGATTGATGACGCGGTCAACGATCGCCCGGCATTCCGCCCGCTCGGCCGGTTCGGTCGGCATGAAGAAGACGCCACTGCCGTAGAGGCCACGGGCTGGCAGTGCAGCCTTGAGTTCCTCCCGGGCGATCCGTTCCAGCAGTTCGTAGGGAAGGGCCGTCAGCATGCCGGCGCCGTCCCCGGTGTTGTCTTCGCAGCCACAGCCGCCGCGGTGTTCCATGTGCTGCAGCATCCGGTCAGCATCGTCGATGATCTGCCGGGAACGCTCGCCCTTGATGTGGGCGATGAATCCGACGCCGCACGAGTCATGCTCGTTGGCGGGGTCGTACAGGCCGCGTGGGTCAGGAAGTCGCAGGGGACGCGTCATGGCGAAATCTTTTGAGGAGTTTGTTCGGGCTGGTTCGGATGGATTCGTCGAAAAAGTTGTCGGGTCAATTATTTCGGGTCGTTCGGAAGTTGGCTGGGCTCAGGGCCTTCGGTTGCAGGGCTGCTTCGGCCGCCAGCCCGCCCCCGCCACGATCTTCAGGCGGGATTCAGGCCGTGCCGACAACGGCAAGGTCGGCGGCGGCCCGGGGGGGGCGTCTTCTGGGGACAGCCACCGTGTCATGGGCGTGTTCCCGCAGCAGTTCGACAAACCGTTTGACAGTCGGTGACTGGGGTTTGCCGCGGCTCCGGATGATGCCCAGCGGCCGGGCGAGAGGGCTTTCCGTCAGCGGCAGGCTGACGAGGCTGCCGTTGGCCACCTCCCGGGCAACGGTGGGCTCGGGGAGCAGGGCGATACCGGCATCAATCTCGACCGCCCGCTTGATCGTTTCAACGTTGTCGAACTCCATCACCACCGTCGGCTCGGCACCCGCCGATTCGATGGCCCGGTCGATCTCGTGCCGGATGACCAGATCGGGATCGAAGCCGACGAGTCGCTGGCCATGGAGTTCGGCGAGGGAGATTTCGTCTCGGCTGGCGAAGGGATGTTGTGGCCCGCAGACCACCACGAGTGGCTCTTCCCGCCAGGCCTCGGCCTCCAGGGCTCGGGTGCCCCGGGGGTAGCTGATGATGCCGACGTCGGCCTGATCATTCTCGATCGCCTCACGGACCCGATCGGGGTGGAGGTACTCCAGCCGCACGTTCGCCTTCGGGTGCCGGGCCATGAACTCCTGGACATATTCGCTCATCTGGTGCAGGCCGACAGAGTAGATGGCGGCCACCCGCACCCGGCCCGCGACGTCCTCATGCAGCGACCTGACCTCGTCCTCGAGGGCGTCGTAGCGGGCCACCAGTTTGCGGCAGCCCTCAAAAAAGACGCGTCCTTCGTGGGTCGGTACGAGCGGCCGCTTCGACCGTTCGATCAGTTGCACCCCCAGTCGGCTCTCCAGTTGGCTGACAACCTGGCTGGCACCCGACTGCGAAATGCCATTGTCTTCAGCCGCGCGGGAGAAACTCCGGCGGGCGACGATATCGCAGAAGATTTTCAGGCTCTTCAGGTTCATGCCGACCCATCCACAAGGTCGCGGCGAGGTACGTCAACCTCGGCCCGCTCCATCGATCGCCGTGAGCCGCTGCCCTCCCTGGCTGGTCGAGCGAGCCGCCCAACCCTGCCTTGCTACCACGTCGCACAACTATCCAAAAAATGAATAGTGCCGCCCTGCACTATTTGCGAAACCAATGAAGCCTATCGGCTTCGATGATTCAGTCAAGATGTCACAGGTAAAGAATATCCCCCGATGGCCAAGCAGTTGCTGCTGCCATCCGCCTGGCGACCAGCCGAAATTGCCCATTTTCTCAGGCCGCACCCGCCGCGTGTGGGGGGGTGACCGGCTGGAACAGGTGGCCCGTGAGGTCGCAGCGGTCGAATGGCGTGCCCTCTTCGACTTTTGCCTTCGAGCAACCGCCGGCTCAACCGATTGCAGCCTATTCCTTGACCCGCTCCAGGTAGTCACCGGTGCGGGTGTCAACTTTGACCGATTCGCCCTGCTCGATGAAGGCTGGCACCATGATTTCGGCACCGGTTTCAAGCTTCACCGGTTTTGTCAGGTTGGTGGCGGTGTTGCCCCGCACCGCCGGCTCGGCGTACTCGACCTTCAGCACCATGTGCGGGGGTGGCTCCATCGAGATCGGGTTGCCGTTGTAAAGCAGCATGGAACAGACGGTGCCCTCCTTCAGCCACTTCCACGCATCATCGACCTGTTCGGCGGCGAGTTCGTACTGTTCGTAGTTGTCATTGTCCATAAAGACATACTGCTCGCCCTGCTTGTAGAGGAACTGGGCGTCGATGCTGGTGATGTCGGCCGCGTCGAGAGAGTCACCGCTTTTGTAGGTCCGGTCGAGGACCGTACCCCGCAGCAGATTTCTCAGTTTGCACTTGTAGAGGGCCTGCCCCTTGCCCGGCTTCACGAAGTTGCACTCGATCATGATGTAGGGGTCGCCGTCGATTTGGACTTTGAGCCCCTTCCGGAATTCGCTGGTGTTATAGGCAGGCATCAGACTGGTACTTTCCTGGAGGACGTGAGGGCCGGGGACCACCCGGGCTCGGCCGCCCGGCGGCGGTCGGCCACCCGACCGGTGACCGCACAAGCCTCGCGACAGCCCGCCGGCCTGTCAACGCTGCGGGAGTGGCCCCGTGGTTGGCTATGATCATGCAGATGCCAGTCCGCAATTCCCCGCCGTCTCCCACTGCCTCTACAGCCAGTGCCAGCTGGAAACGGGAACTGGCCGACGCCGTCCGCGATCCAGCCGAACTCTGCCGGTTGCTCGGCCTCGACCCGGCCGTGGCTGGCCAAGCGGCTGCGGCTGGCAGCGGCTTTCCGCTGCTGGTGCCCCGGGGATTCATCGCCCGGATGAAACCGCGCGATCCAGCCGATCCGCTGCTGCTGCAGGTGTTGCCCCGCGTGGAGGAGGACGACGAGGTGGCCGGCTTTTCGGCCGATCCGTTGGCCGAACAGCAGGCCCGGCGGGCCGGTGGCCTGATTCAGAAGTACGCTGGCCGGGCCCTGCTGCTGCTCACCGGCGGCTGTGCCGTCAACTGCCGCTACTGCTTTCGCCGAGAGTTTCCCTACACCGAAAGCGGCGCGACGCCAGCGGGCCGCGCAGTCGCCCTCGAGGAACTTGCCGCCGATTCCAGCATTCATGAAGTGATTCTCTCCGGCGGCGATCCCCTGCTGCTCGATGACCTGCAACTGGCTCGACTGGTCACCGATCTCGGCCGCATTACCCACCTTCGCCGGCTGCGGATTCACTCCCGGCTGCCAGTGGTCCTGCCGTCGCGGGTGACGACAGACCTGACGGCCCTGCTGTCCGCGAGCCGGCTGGCGGTGAGCATGGTCATTCATGCCAATCATGCCGCCGAACTGGACGACGCGGTGGCTGCTGCCCTGGCCCGACTGGCCGGCGGGGTGCCCCTGCGGTTCAACCAGGCGGTGCTGCTCCGGGGGGTCAACGACGATGCCGACATCCTCGCCGCCCTCTCCGAGCGGCTCATCGAGGTGGGTGTGACGCCCTATTACCTGCACCTGCTCGATCCGGTGCGGGGGGCCGCCGGGTTCGCGGTGTCCGAGACCCGGGGGCGGGAGCTTATCGATCAGTTGAGGCGGCGGTTGCCCGGCTATGCGGTCCCCCGGCTGGCCCGGGAGCGGCCCGGGGAGCCGGCGAAAGTCTGGATTGCCTGAGACATGCAATAATGAAGGGGTGGCCGTGGAAGGTACCCCTTCCCGGCAACGAATCCGGACCTGTGACCACCGAGCCTGAAGAGCCCGAAAAGCTGGAGCTGTCATGAAGGTATTGATCGGCGTCGATGGATCGCCTCTGTCCCTCGATGCGGTGCGGTTGGTCGCGCGGCTGATCGATCCGAGCCGGGATGAGGTGGCGATCTATTTCTCTCCGACCGAGCTGGAACGCCGGCTCCCGAATCAGTCGGCCACCGTGGTCCGCGGTGCGGCTGCCGCGCTGTTTGCCGAGGCCCGGGTATTGCTGCCGACCGAGTTTGCCAAACCACCCGAAATGATCACGTCGTCGGCCTCGGCTGCTGTCGGCATTCTGGAATCGGCATCGGGCTGGCAGGCCGATCTGGTCGCGGTCGGGGCCCGCGGCCATGGCTCGATCGAGCGGTTTCTGCTGGGCAGTGTCTCTCGGGCCGTGCTGCATGGGGCCCATCTGCCCGTGCTGATTGTCCGTGGCAGCCCGCCGGAGGATGGCAGTCTACGGGCGCTCGCCTGCCACCATCCTGCGAGTGCTGCCGTGGTCTCGAGCACCCTCAACAGCCTGCACTGGCCGACCGAAACGCAGGGCGGCGTCATCGGTGTCAGCGAGTCGATGCTGGCCGGGCCGCTGCCAGGCTGGCTGGAAAAGCGAGCTCGGGATCCCGACACCGCAGCCATTGCCGAGGCTTGGCAGCAGGAGCACGACAGTGAGGTCGAGGCGCTCGCCGGCCAACTGCAGCAATTCCAGGCCGGCCTGCCGGCAGGATTTCAGCGACAGCCGCCGTTTGTTGTGGAGGGCAACCCGGGCGAGCGGATTCTCGAGCGGGCCCGGGCTGACCACACCGACCTGATCGTGATCGGCCGCACCCCGACCGACGCCTTCACCCGCTGGCTGCTCGGCAGCACGTCCGAGGCGGTGCTGGCCCATGCTGCCGCCAGCGTGCTGGTGGTACCGGTAGAGAAGCAGGGGTAGCTTCACGGAAAGCTCGGGCATCGTGCCAAACCTGTTCGGCACCAATTCTGCTACCCTGATTTTGCAACGCTGCTGTCG
>CALAZQ010000087.1 GCA_937926325.1 uncultured Planctomycetaceae bacterium
ACGCACAGTCAAACCTGCTGCCTGTCCAGTCGCTGCCGCTCCTGGCTTCCGGTGAGTCACCGACGCACTCACGCTGGATGAGGTGAGGGGGTCGGTGAATGCTCGAGGAGCGTGGGGCGTATCCTCGCCCCGCGACAAGACCTTCACCGCCCCCGAACCGGTGACTACCGCATGCGGCGGCCTAGGCCGCCTGGATGCGTTGCAGGTCGTGATGCGGCGTGGACCGCAGCAGGACGCAGCCCCGGAGCACCTCCGGCCGCCCGGGGCTGCCGACGGCCGCGGTCGGGCAGGCAATCAGACCGCCGAGGCGGTTCCAGGTTTCCCGGAGGGCGAAGGGAATCGAGCAGCCGCTGACATTGCCGGCCCGCTGGGTCAGGCCGTTGATCAGTTCACCGCCGACGCCATACTCCTCGAGCTTCATGCCGGTGAACCGGACGATGCCGGAACCGGCCTGATGGGGCACCACAAAGTCAACCGCATCCCCGGGGAGGTCGACGGCTGTCAGGGCCTGGGCCACGGCATCAGACATCTGGCGGGGGGCGGTTTCGGCGATCGCCATGCCGTCCAGGGTATAGACGATGCGGCTGCCGTCGTGGCACCGGCCACCGTCGGGCGTCGGCACCGGCACATCCTGCCGCTGCTGAAAATCAAATGCCGGCTGCTCGATCGGCTCACGGCGGGCGTCGGCATGCAGCAGTTCAAAGTGGGGCGGGTGGCGACGGCTGGAAAGCGGTGCCAGTAGTGTTGCCGAGGCCATGTCACCGAACAGGCCGGCTGTCTGGGTGCAGGCATAGTCGGTGATCCGGCTGATCCGGCTGGCCACCACGACCAGAATGTACTCATCGGCTGCCAGCTGCAGCCGCGGCGCCCAGCGTCGTTCCACCAGGGAGAGGGCCCGGCTGTAGCCACAGCAGAACCAGTTCAGCCCGACGGTTCGGGCATGGCCCAGACCGAGCTGCCGGGCGAGCTGCCGGGCCGCCAGGCTGGGCCGCTCCCGCCGGGCCTCGGCGGCTGCGAGGTAGCGGCCGGCCACTGATGGCGGCAGCAGTGACGGTGACGCAAACATGATGCCGCGACACTGGGCCAGGTCGCAGCCGGTCTCGGCCTGGAGCCGGCGGACGGCCCGAATGCCCATGGTCACCTCGTCCTCGAGGGAAATGCCCCGAGACTCGATGCCGGTGTGGCGGCTGAACTTGCGGGGCATCTCGGGGCCGAACCAGGCGTTCGGCAATTCCCAGCTCGGGCGGTGCACCGTGATGGCTGAAATTCCGAGCGATGCAGGGGGTGTCTGCCTGTCCATAGGATTTTCTAAACGGGGAAGCCGGCGGATGCGAGGCGGGATTCTGCCGATCAGCTGGCGGTGAAACCAGCCGAAAAAACGCCGCCAGACGGCAGCGGGGGAAACCAGATGGCATACTTTCTTCGTGAGTACCCTCGATTACTCGCCCACGCAAATTTCCGTGGAAAACAGCTCCCCCCTCCAGCCGACGGTTTTCATGGCCCGGGTCGCTATCGTCGCCATCGTGATTGCCGGATTTTTCGTGACCGGCGACATTTCCCTCGTGCTCATGGGGGGGCGGCGGGCAGTCCGCACCGTGGCAGGCTGGCCGCACCAGATCACTGGCTGGTTCGCTCCGGGAAACGAGGCCCCGGCGGCCCCGGCAGCCAGCCCCGCACCAGTCGCGCCGCCAGCCTCACCGCCAGCCACGCAGAGGCCAGCGGCACCGAGCATTCCCGCAGCCGCCACCAGATCCGCCCGAATCAGTGAACTGAGCCCGGGGGACCGCCTGCTGGTCTGGTGTGGTGGCGACGGGCCCACCAGCATGCCGGAATTGGTGGCGATCGACCTGATCGATCCGGCGAAGGGAGAGGCCCTGCTTTCCCGGCAGCTCGACCCCCGGGCCGAGCTGCCGGAATTGGAAACCGCGGCCGGTCAGACGCCCACGCGGGTGGTGCTGGAGGCGGCCGTCATCGAGCAGGCTGAGACCGTCTCATTTCGGCTGGTTGCAGCAGGACCGGCAGTGCGACCGGCGGGCTTCGGCCAGCCGCTGTTCGAGCGGCCGCACATCGGTCCGGTCCGCGCCGTCTTGGCTGTCCGGCGACCTTAAACGCTCAATCAGCCACCCGAGGTCTCTGCGGCCGATGCATCGACTGTGGAGTCGACCTGCTTGCGTGACAGGCCGATCTTTCGCTCGTCGGTATCAACCCTGAGGATTTTGACCTCGATCGGGTCGCCCACCTGCACCAGCTCTTCCGCATTCTCGATCTTGTCGTCCGACAGTTCCGAGATGTGTAGCAGCCCCTCGAGCCCATCTTCGAGCCCGACAAACACACCGAAGTTGGTGATCTTGGTGATGGTGCCGTTGACGACATCGCCCACCTTGTAGCGGTCGGGGATGTCGCCGGTCCAGGGGTCCTCCTGCATCTGCTTCAGGCCGAGGGCGATCCGCCGCCGCTGCTGATCGACCGACAGCACCTTGCACTCGACCTCCTGGCCCTTGTCGACCACCTCGCTGGGATGCGTGACCTTGCGGGTCCAGGACATGTCGGTGACGTGCAGC
Organism: uncultured Planctomycetaceae bacterium; assembly: GCA_937926325.1. GTDB lineage: Bacteria > Planctomycetota > Planctomycetia > Pirellulales > UBA1268 > UBA1268. Next base: position 2,562 of record CALAZQ010000087.1, read on the forward strand.
AGGCCATCGATGCCTTCGTCGATTTCGATGAAGGCCCCATAATTGGTGAGGTTGCGAACCACACCCTTGACGATGGCACCCGGCGGATAGTCGGCGGCCACCTTCTCCCAGGGGTTCTGCTGGGTCTGCTTCATCCCCAGCGAAATCTCCTGCTTTTCCTGGTTGATCGCCAGCACGACCACGTCGACGACGTCGCCGGGGCCCACCAGTTCGCTCGGATGACTGACCCGCTTGGTCCAGCTCATCTCACTGATGTGGACCAGCCCTTCGACGCCATCCTCAAGCTTGACGAAGGCGCCGTAGCTCATCACGTTGACGACCTCGCCCTTGCAGACCGTGTCGACCGGGTACTTGTCGGCCACCTTCGCCCAGGGGCTCGGGGTTCGCTGCTTCATGCCGAGTGCGATCTTCTCGCGTTCCCGGTCGATGTGCAGCACCTGGACCTCGACCTCTTGGTCGATCGAGACCATCTCGCTGGGATGACCGATGCGGCCCCAGCTCATGTCGGTGATGTGCAGCAGGCCGTCGATGCCACCCAGATCGACGAAGGCGCCGAAGTCGGCGATGTTCTTGACGATACCGCGGCGGACCTGGCCCACCTCGAGCGTCTCCATCAACTGCTTCTTCCGCTCATCGCGTTCCTGCTCGATGAGGGCCCGACGCGAAACGACGATGTTCCGCCGTGCCTCATCAATTTTCAGCACCAGGCACTGAATGGCGCGGTTGCAATAGTCGCCGATATCGGCCGGCCGACGGATATCGACCTGGCTGGCGGGCAGGAAGACGTTGACCCCCGAGATATCAACCAGCAGGCCGCCCTTGATCTTGCGGAGCACGAAGCCGGTGACAACGTCCCCCTCGTGGACACTCGACATGACCCGCAGCCAGTCTTCGATCCGCCGGGCCTTCCGCTTCGACAGCGTGATCAGCCCGCGATGCTCATCGAGGCTGGCCTCTTCAATGTCCTCGAGCAACACCTTGACCAGATCACCGATCTGCGGCTCGGGCTCGTTTTCGTCCCACTCATTCCGTGGAATGTGCCCTTCGCTCTTGTAGCCCACGTCAACCAGCACGAACTCGTTGTCAACCCGCAGGATCTTGCCCTCGACGACCGAATTGACCGACAGGGAAGGTGCCAGGCCGATGTCATAGTCGGCGGTCTCACTGCCTCCCATTGCCAGTTCAATTTCCTGATCGAGTTCGTCTCCTGTATCAAGTTCACGGATGAGATTGCGGTTGACCATGCGTTCGGGGGGAGGGGGGTGGGAAGGAACAAAAACCGAGGCCTCGGCGAGGCCATCACGGCGGTCTGCAGGGCGATTGACGCCATCGACCGAGCCCGGCAGTCTATCATCCCCGCTGGTGGTGAACAATCGAGTTCCCCGGTACCGATCCGCCGTGTCGGCCCGCTGAATCGCTTGCCCATTCCCCCCAGACCGTTTTCGGCGGCCGTCGACTTCCCCCGGCGGAAGCGAGTGTCCGATCCCTCCTGGTATGACGGTAGTTCCCTCCAGATCGTGGCCCGCGTCACCGCTGAATCGCCGGACCGTCGTCGGGGCGTTCCTGGCGGGCCTGGGCGGAGCGGCAGCGCCCCGGCTGACCCGCGGGCAGTTCGTGGAAGACCGCCCGAAGGCGGCGGCTCCCCGGCTTGGTGGCCTTGGGAAGCTCCGCTACCGGGTCGGCCTGCGGGTGGTCGCCGAGGGTGGCCCCTGCCGCGACATCTATGCCACGCTGCCGGTGCCGACCGACTGGCCGGAGCAGCGGGTCAGGCTGGTTGATGAGGACACCTCGACCGACGTTCGCCGGATCAGGTTTCGCGACCTCCCGGGGGCCGCCCGGCAGCTGATCGTCAAAATCCCGGACCTTCCGGCCGGTCGCGAAGCCCGGGCCATCCTGACCTATGAACTGGAGCGAGCGGCGATTCTCGCCCCCACTGAAACCGCCGGCCTCAGGCCACCGCCCCGGACCGATCGCAGCCTGCGGGCTTTTTTCGGAACCAGTCCCTTCATCGAGAGCCGGCATCCGAAAATCGTCAAACTGGCCCGGCAGGTCACCGCCGGCCGGGAGGGCTGGGACGCGGTTGAAGCGATCTATGACACCGTGCGGGAGCGGGTCGAATATCGGAACGGCGAGCTCAAAGGGGCTGCCCGGGCCCTGGCCGACGGCTGGGGCGACTGCGAGGAACTCACCTGCCTGTTCATCGCCATGGCCCGGGCGACCGGCGTCCCTGCTCGCACCGTCTGGGTTGAGGGACACTGCTACCCGGAGTTCTACCTCGTTGACGGTGATGGCGAGGGCTACTGGTATCCCTGCCAGGCCGCGGGCAGCCGGGCCTTTGGCAGCATGCCCGATCGGCTGCCCATCCTGCAGAAAGGCGACGATTTTCGCGACCCCGACCGACCGGGCAAAAGCCTGCGGTATCTGTCGGAGTTCATCCGCGGCTCGGCCATCGGTGGCGGGGGCTCACCGCGGGTCATCTGGGTGCGGGAAGCAGCCTAGGGCCGCGGTCGGGTCGGCTGCGGCCACCAAGCGGACCAACGCTCAGGATGCTGTCGCCGGCTGGCTCGCCTCGGTTTTTGCTTCCTGCCCGCCGGGGGTTTTCTCGCCTTCGTCCGACCCATCCGACTGCTCGTCGTCGGTCATGGCCGGCACGAACCAGCGAGGAACAATCGGCAGGTCGGCATCCCGCCAGATCGCTTCAAGTTGTTCGCCGGCCCGCCGGACAATCCGCTCGCGTCCGGTGCCTTTGAGGGTGGCCCGCGCCGCACAGGGGGTGACCGGTCCCTCAAAACCGGCGGCCGCCGCAGCCTGAAGGATTGCGACGCTGTTGATCACCCCGGTGTCGCCCGGCATCAGCCGTTGATTGGCAATCAGGTCTGCCGGGGGCACCTCAGCCGGCGCATCGGACAGCCGAACCTCCACCAGCTTGCCAGCCGGCAGCTGCGAAATGACCGCGGGCGTCTCGCCGGTCAGATGCAGGGCCCAGCCGTCCACCACCGCCCCGACCGTCGCGTGACAGCTGGCGACCAGGCCGATGAGGCCCTCATAGGTATGCACAAACTGGTGGGCCAGGCCGGCCCGGAACTCAGCCTCTGGCTGAATCGCCAAGCCGATCATGATGCCATGCTGGGCAGCCAAGCTGCCGATGGCCTCGAGCCGCGTCCGGTGAAGTTCAAAACAGTCTTTGAAGGCAAGTTCATCGGAGCCGGCCACGAGGGTGGTCACGGCTCGGCTGCATTCCGCTGCCGCCGTCATTTCCAGGATCTTGGGCAGCCGTTCCATCTCGGCATTGAAGGTGGCCTCATCACCGCTGAGCGTGACGGGCAGGCGAATCGCCGAGGCCTTCAGCCGGGCACTGACCATCAGCCGTCGAGCGTGGTCAACCCCATAGATTTCCGCCTGCTGACAGAAGTCGAGGATGTCGATATCCATCCCGTCAAAGCCGAACGACAGGGCGAGTTCAATCAATTCGCTGGGGCGGCCGGAGAGCGGCAGGCCGACGGTGCTGAGATTCCGGTACACGAAGCGAGGACTCCTCGAAAAACGTTGAACGCCACCCTGTAGACGCGGGAGGCGGCTGGGAAACGGACGGGCCGACGACCCGCGGCCCCGCAGTATGACTGAACGCCGGCCATTTTTGAAGCGGCCCCGGGCCGTCCGGGGTGAAAGGGGGCCGGCGGCCTACGGGCGACCGCACTTTTGGCGATACCGGCTGCCGGATGGAGGTCACTCGTTGCCGGTGATCGCCGCGAAGAGTTTCTTCGACGACGGTTGACCGCTCCGCACCACTGCCTCGCAGCGCCGCATTTCGCCGCAGGCAGCAGCAACATGCCCGGGCGTTTCGGGGCAGATGTCTCAGGCTGCGACGACAATCTCGCTTTCTTGGGCCCCCGGCTTAAAGTTCGGCGACGGCACAGAAAATGCCTCGCACGACAGTCGTGTCGATCGCATGTCGCCCGGCGTGGTCCGCCTGAAGACGAGCAACAGGCCCCGCGAAGCAGCCAAGCCTCAGCACCACTTTTGTTTCTACGAGCCATCCCGCAGAAAGGTTCCGGCCATGAACAGCCTTTTCTCCTCTCGCTCGCATCGCAGCCGCCAGCGACTCACCCGCACCGCGGCGGGGCGGCGTTCCACCGGCCGGCTCCGCGCGACCCTCGAACGACTCGAGGAGCGACGGCTCCTCACCGTCAGCCCCTCAGACTACGACAGCGTCTCGGCTGAATGGTTCACCATGATCAATGAACCACTGTTGCCGCAGGCTGCCGACACCGGGGGATCAGCCACCGACTGGTTCGGTGCCGATAGCGTGACTGAAGACAGCCCCGGTGCCGGCGGCGGGGCCGGCTGGATTGTCCGGCTCTCGCCGCAGACGCTCGAAACGGTGACCCGGGTGGCCGATGCCGTCGGCCTGTTCGCCGCCGCTCCGGGGCTGCGAGTGCTCGGTGGCCTCGGCCTGCCGGGGCAGCTGCTGCTGGAGGCGAGTGCCGCGGCCGATGCGGTGCTCTCAATGCTTGCCAGCCAGGGAATCGTCTCGGCCTATGAGCCCAACCTGCCGATTTCGGTGTCGGCCCTTACCGCCTCGTCGACCCCCGATGACCCCCGCTATGGTGACCTGTACGGCCTGCACAACACCGGCCAGAGCGGTGGCACCGCCGATGCCGACATCGACGCCCCCGAAGCCTGGCAGGTGAGCACGGGCTCGCGGGATGTGATTGTCGGCGTGGTCGACACCGGGATCGATTACACCCATCCCGATCTGGCCGCCAACATCTGGGTGAACCCGGGTGAGATCGCCGGCAACGGCATCGATGATGATGGCAACGGCTTCGTTGACGATGTTCACGGCTACGACTTCGTCAACAACGATGGCGATCCCTTTGATGACAACGGCCATGGCACCCACTGTGCGGGCACGATCGGCGGGGTGGGGAACAACGGCACCGGTGTCGTGGGGGTGAACTGGGATGTCTCACTGATGGGACTGAAGTTTCTGTCAGCGGACGGCTCCGGCTCGACCTCCGATGCCATTCAGGCGATCAACTACGCCACGATGATGCGGACGCAGTACGGGCATAACATCCGCGTGACCAGCAACAGCTGGGGGGGCGGCGGCTCCAGCGACGCCATGCGGCAGGCGATCGAAGCGGGAGCGGCGGCCGACATTCTGTTTGTCGCGGCTGCCGGCAACGACGGCGCCGACAACGATGCCAACCCGCAGTACCCGGCCTCGTATCTCAGTGAAGCGGTGGTGTCGGTGGCGGCGACCGACCGCAATGACGCCCTGGCCAGCTTCAGCAATTATGGGGCCACGAGTGTCGACCTGGCGGCGCCCGGGGCCGGCATTGTCAGCACGGTGCCCGGCGGGGGTTATGCCTCGTACAGCGGCACGAGCATGGCCACGCCCCACGTGGCCGGGGCTGCGGCGTTGGCCCTCGCGGTCGACCCGAGCCTGTCGGTGGCTGATCTCAAGACCGCCCTGCTGAGCACCGTCGACGGGGTCAGCGGGCTGACCGGCAAGCTGCTCACCGGCGGCCGGCTCAACGCGGGCACGCTGCTTGCAAGCCTGTCGAGTGAGCCGGCGCCGCCGGCGGCGCCGGCCACGCTCTCAGCGAGCGATGGCACCAACCTGGGCGGTATCCAGGTTGCCTGGAGCAGTTCACTGTTTGCCGACAGCTACACGCTCTACCGGGGTGAATCGGCTGATCCCACCACCGCGACCGTCCTCGCCGACGGGCTGACGGGAACCACCTATCTCGACTCGGCGGCGGCCATCGACAGCGTCTATCACTACTGGGTGACGGCCACCAACGACCTCGGCACCAGCCCGTTGAGTGCCTCCGACAGCGGCTTCCATGCCGCCAGCCGCTCACCCAATGACGCCTTTGCCGACCGCTTCGTGCTGGAGGGCATCGCCCCAACGGCGACCGGCACGAATGTCGATGCCACGGCCGAGCCCGGCGAGCCAGTCCACCACGGTGTCGGTGGCGGCAAGAGTGTCTGGTGGACCTGGACCGCACCGGCTGCAGGGACTGTGGTGATCGAGACAGCCGGAAGTGACGTTGACACGGTGCTGGCGGTCTATGACGGCAGCGAGGGCGCGAACCTGACCCGGCTGGTCAGCAACGACGACATCGACTATGGCGTTGTGCTTCAAAGCCGGGTGACGTTCCCGACTGTGGCGGGCAAGACCTATCAGATCGCCGTCGATGGCTGGGGGGGTGAGGTCGGTTCGATCTCACTCGGCGTTTCCCTCGACGCCCCCGAGCCACCTGCACCGATTACCGGCATCGACCTGAGTGGAAGCAGCGTGGCGGAAAACCTGCCGGCCGGAACCGAGGTGGGGAGCCTCACTGCAGCCGGCGGCAGCGGTGGGGTCGCCTTCGCGTTGGTGGCGGGCGAAGGCGATGCCGACAACGGCCTGTTCACGATCGCCGGGGGACAGTTGCGGACAGCGGCGGTCTTCGACTTTGAGGCCCAGCCAACGAGGACCATTCGGGTGGGGGCAACCGATGAGGCTGGGCAGACAGTTGAGCAGGTCTTCCAGATCGCTGTCACCGATGTCGCCGAGGGACTGCTGGTTGAGCAGTTCACCGCCGGCCGGGATGGCGTCACCGTCGGCTTCGATGGGCCGCTCGACCTGACGAACCTCGACCTGCACAACCGGGCGGCGGCGACAGCGGATCTCGACGTCACCCTGGTCGATGCTGCCGGTGGCCTCGTTGAGGCGGCACTCGCCGTCGATGCCGCCGGCGATGGCTTCCGGCTGGTCGTCAACAATGGCCTGCTGGCGGCGGGCGACTACACCCTGACGATTCGCAGTGGTGAAGCGGGCGTGGTCGCCGCTGATGGCCGGCTGCTTGACGGCGATGGTGATGGTGTCGGCGGGGACGACTTCGTCACCAGCTTCACCGTCGAGCCGTTGCCGGCCGGGACAGCTGTCGTCGGGGTGCCGGGCTTCTTTGAGGATGCCGGCCAGGAGGTCAACCTGCCGGCGGTCGCCAGCGGCGGTATTCCGGTCATCGTCACCGCGCCGGAAGGGGTGATGTCGCTCGACATGGAGCTGTTCTACAACCCGGGGCTGCTCGAGGTCACCGGGGTCGAACTGGCTGCCGGCCTGCCCGACGGAGCATTGACGCTGATCAACGTCGTCGCCCCGGGCCATGCCGTGGTCGGCTTCTTCTCCCCCCAGCCGCTGGCTGCCGGCAGCTATGCGGTGGCCCGGCTGTTGGCGACGGTGCCGACCTCCGCCACGACCGATCAGACCCATGTGCTCGACGTCAGCAACGTCAGCCTGAACGAAGGGCTGATCCCGGCAGTCGATGACGACGGCATTCATGTGGTCGCCGTCGGCAACCGGGCCCCGACCGGTATCAGCCTGACCGGTGGCGGCGTTCCTGAGAACAGCCCGGCCGGGACACTCGCCGGGACGCTCGCCGCGGTCGATCCTGATTACGGCGATGCCTTCAGCTTTGCCCTCGTGGCCGGCGAAGGTGATGCCGACAATGCCGCCTTCGCCATCGACGGCACCAGCCTGCTGACGACGGCCAGCTTCGACTACGAAGCGGGGGCCAGCCGCACCGTCCGGGTGCGGGTGACCGATGCCGAGGGCGAGAGCTTCGAGCGGCCCCTCTTGATCGAAGTTCTCAACGAAATCGAAAGCCTGCACGTCACCGGGCTGACGCCCACCGTCGATGGCTTCCGTGTCTCCTTCAGCGAGCCGATCGATCCGGTGGGGCTCAACCTGTACGACGCCATGGACGTGCTCGGGGCTGCCGATCTGTCGCTGGTGGGTGAGCAGGCCGGGGCCGTCCGGGGCTCGCTGGTCGTGGCGGCCGATGGGCAGGGGCTGCAGTTCGTCGCCTCGAGCCCACTTGCCGCTGACAGTTACACCGTCACCCTGCAGAGCGGCGACACCGCCTTCAGGTCGGCCACGGGCGGGCTGCTCGATGGCAATGCCGACGAGACCGTTGGTGATGAATATGTCGCCGGATTCTCCACCATCCTGCCGTCCGTGCTGCTCGGAGTGCCCAGTTTTGCCCGTGGTGCCGGCCAGGCCGTCAACCTGCCGGCCGACAGTGCCGCCGGCATCCCGGTGCAGCTCACGTCCGACGGCACCGTTTCTGTCCTGACCGCGACGCTGCGGTACGACCCGGCCCTGCTCACCGTCAGTGCGGTCAGCCCGGCAGCTGATCTGCCCGCCGGGACGCTGCTGAAGACGGAACTGCTCGAGCCGGGCCTGATCAGCCTGCGGCTGGAGGGGGAGACCCCGCTGCCAGCCGGCAGCCTGACCATCGGTAGTCTGCAGGCCGACGTGGCAGCAACTGCGACGCCGGGGGCGGCCGGCCTCATCAGTTTCGCGGAGGTCGATACTGATGCCGGCGTGGCGGCCGGCCGCACGGCGGTGCAGCTGGTCGCCTCGCTGGGTGATACCAGCGGCGATGGCAGCTACAGCAATGCCGACTCGACCCTCGCTGCCCGGCTGGCGATGCGAATCGACACCGGCCTGGTTGCCTATGCCACGATCGACCCTCTGCTGGTGGCCGATGTCAGTGGCAACGGGTCGATCTCAATGCTCGATGCCGCCATGATCGCCGGCGTTGCCGGTGGCCAGCAGGGCCCGGCAGCCCCGACGGTGACCCCGCCGACGCAGATGCTGCTGCGGCACGACGGCGTCTATCGGGCGGCTGATGTGCCCGACCTGTCGGGGGTCCTTTCAGCGGACGATTCCCAACTGCTGGCCTCGTCGCGTGACTCAGCCGCCTCCCGGGCGCGGGCCTTTGCCGATCTGGCCGCCGGCTGGGCTGCTGCCAGCGGCACCACCGCCAGCATCGACTCGACCGTGCTCTTCGCCGCTGCTGATGGTGACGGGGGTGACGCCGACGGCCTGTTTGCCGACCCGGGGCTGAACCCCGCTTGACTGTCGTGATCAGGCCTTCGCCGGCCGGCCGAGGCCGGCCAGATCGACCCCCAGCCGCTTCGCCTTCTTGTAGAGGGTGGCCCGGTTGATCCCGAGCGCCTTGGCCGCGGCATCCCGCCGCCAGCCATGACGGCGGAGGGCGTCGAGGATAAGCTGCCGCTCGGGGGTTGCGAGCTGTTCACGAAGTGAGTCGGCGGGGGCGTCATCGCCGGCTGCCGTCGCCGGGCCCTTCCCCGGCCGCTTTTCTCCCCCGCCCGCAAGTACCGCTGCGGGCAGATCGACGGGGCTGATCTGCTGGCTGTTTCCCAGAAACGCTGCCCGTTCGACGGCATGGAACAGCTCGCGGATGTTGCCGGGCCAGTCGTGGGCCTCCAGACAGGCGACGGCAGCATCACTGAAGCCGGTCACCGGCCGGGTAAGCCGCGGCCGGAGGCGGTTCAGGCAGGCCTCGGCCAGGGGGCGAATGTCTTCCCGGCGTCGCCGCAGCGGTGGCAGTTCGATCGTGATGACATTGATCCGCCAGAACAGGTCGCTCCGAAACTGCCCGGCGGCGACGAGGGCTTCGAGATTCTCGTGTGTTGCCAGAATCACCCGGGTGTCAACCTGCCGGGTCTCGCTGCTGCCGACCGGCTCGAATTCGAACTCCTGCAGCACCCGCAGCAGTTTCACCTGCAAGGCCGGGCTGGCGGTGGCAATTTCATCGAGGAACAGCGTGCCGCCGTCGGCCCGCGCGAAGGTGCCTTCCCGCGCAGCGGCAGCCCCGGTGAAGGCACCGGCGACATGGCCGAAGAGTTCGCTCTCCAGCAGCGTCTCGCTGAGGCTGCCACAGGCAACCTCGACAAACCGTCGGTCGGCCCGATCGCTGCGGCGGTGAAGCTCACGGGCCAGCAGTGACTTGCCGGTGCCACTCTCGCCGGTCAGCAGAACGGTCGCCGGGGTGGCGGCAATCCGCTCGACAATCGCCTCAACCTGCCGCATCGCCGGGCTCTGCCCGCAGGCCGGCCGGACATCGCGGCAGGGCCGGCACGCCGCCGCGGTGGCGGCAGGCTGCTCGAGCGCCGCGAGCACGGCGGCATCCTCCAGAGGTGCCGGCAGCATCACGTCGGCGGCCAGCCGTTTCGTGGCCGGGACCGCCGCGGCTGAAAAAGCGATCAGCCGTGCGGCCGGCCAGGCGGCCCGCAGCACCGCAGCCACCCGTTGGCTGCCGCCGTCCGGCAGATCGGCATCGAGCAGACAGCCCTCCAGCCGGCCCCGGCCCAGCGCCGTGATTGCCTCGTCGGGGCTGCCGGCGGCGTGGGCATGCCAGCCCTGGCTGCAGAGCCACTGGGCCATCGTCGAGGCCATCCGCCGATCGTCATCAACCACCAGCACCCGCCGCGGGACCTGATGGCCACTCCCCGCGGAACTTCCCCGGCGACGGACGGGTGGCGACGGTGCAGGCGCGGGCATGAGGCGTTCCCGGAATGATTCGACACGGCCACGGCAGAGAAGCGTTCGTGGGCCACACTCATTCCTAGGTCATGATCGCCGGCCCGAAAAGTTGCCGCAGCCCGAAAGTACCGCCCACCTTCGGCAGTCGGCCTCACGCAATCAGGACGACCGTTACAACCCCGAGTCTGCGGTTGTTTCACGGTCCTTCGTTGCCAGTGGCAGCTCACCGCCCTCGGACACCGGCGGCCGCCGCTGCGACCGCTGGTCGGGTGGCACCGCCTCTGGGGACCGCGGCGTCTGGCCCTCTCCGAACGGCAGGGCATCGCCCAGCCGATCGGCCGCCGGTCCAAAAATCAGCTCCCGGTTTTCGAACAGGCTGTCGGGAGCCTGGTCGAGCAGTTCCATCCGGCGTTTGCGAAACCAGAGGAAGCCGGCCACCGCCAGGGCAATCAGGCTGCCGACGAGAATCACGACGGTGAAGCCCCGCTCGGCCGACTGGATCAGCCCCGTGATCCGATCACCGAAGAGGTAGGCCAGCCCGAAAAAAGTGCTGATCACCACCGACGCACAGATGAAATCGGCAAACAGGAACCAGCGGTACTTCACCCGAAGGATGCCGGCCGTGAGATAGAACGGGCTGCGGAGGCCGACGAGGAAGCGGGCTACGAAAAAGGCCTTGATGCCGTGCTGCTTGATCAGCTGCTCGATCTTCTGCTCCCGTTCCTCCGAGAGGAATCCACTTAAAAACCGATGCTCCCGCAGAAATTTGGCCCCGAAGAACCGGCCGATGGCATACATCAGGCTGTCACCCAGCAGGGCCCCAACCAGGCAGGCCGGCAGGGCATACCACCAGTGCAGGTGGCCGGCCCGGGTCATCACCCCCGCCGCCACGATCGGAACCTCCTCGGGGACCGGCAGGCCAAGGCCGGTGAGCATCAGGAACAGGATGATCCCCAGATAAGACCCCTGCTCCAACCATTCAATCATGTGCGACGGTGTTGCAGGAGGGAGGAAGATGCATCGGCCACGACTACTGCTGTCCGGACCATTCAAGCGTACCAGAGATGGTGGCTGCTGGCACGGCTGCGGCTGCGGCGTCAGGAGTCCGCCGGCGGTGATTCTGGCGGAATAATCGTCAGCTCCCGCAGGTTTGCGGCGGTTTGGAACCGCTCTGGCGACAGGTTGGCAAGCCTTACCGTCAGCTGGCCGGTGCGGCTGCCGGGCAGCACCAGCACGGCGGCAACCGGTCCGCCGACAGGGGCGATGCGATCGAGTTCTGCCGGGCCCAGCACATAGGCCGCCGTCGCCAAGGCGTCGGCCTCAGCGGCGGTCGGAGCCAGCACGGTCGCCGACAGGACCTCCGTGGCCGGCAGCCCCGAGCGGGGGTCGAGAATGTGGCCGAGCTTGCGGCCCCGATCGATGAAGAATTGGGTGCCCGAGCCGCTGGTTCCGAGGGCCCGGTCCTCGAGCGAGACAGTGCCGAGCCGCTCCCGAGGCCGCAGCGGATGCCGCAGGCCGACCGGCCAGCCCGACCCGCCGCCAGCCAGGCCGGGCAGGCCGCGGCTGCCCCGGGCCCGCAGGCTGCTGGAACCGCCATGAATCAGCACATCGGCAATGCCGCCGGCAGCGATGCGGTCGATCGCCCGGTCGATGGCCCAGCCTTTGCCGATCGCTCCCAGATTGATTTCGACGCCGGGCTGCCGGAAGCGGATCCGCCGGGCAGCTCGGTCGAATTCGACCAGATCCATCCCGCAGCACTGGCGGGCGGCGGCAAGTTCGTCCGCAGCCGGCCGTCGGCCCCGTCGCTGGAGAAACCCCCAGGCCCGAATCAGCGGCCCGGCCGTTACGTCGAACGCCCCTGCGGTGCGGGCGGAGAGATCGCGAGCCAGCAGCAACAGGCTGAAGAGTTCCTCCGACACCGGCTGCCAGTCGGCTGCGGCCCGGGCATTGAGGAGGGCCAGTTCGCTGCCCGATCGATAGACGGTGATCCGGTCTTCAACCGCATCAATCAGATCGAGTGCCTCGACCCCCCAGGGGGTTGCCTGATCGTTGTCGAGGATGTTGAAGATCACCTCGAACTGACAGGCCATCGCCTCCCGCCCGACGGCGACCGTGTGGACCGTGTCCACGAGCCTCTCCTCCGCTTGTGCTAACGCGGCGCCAGGCCGCGATCAAAGGCGTCCTGATCGCGGCGGAAGACGGCCAGCTCGGTGTCGAATCGTTCCAGCGGAATCTGATAGACGGGCTGTTCGGCGGTGTGGGCGTGGCAGTGGGCCACCAAGAGCCGGTAGAGAAACTTGAACAGCTGCCGCGGCACCCGGACACTCCGCAGGCCGTCGAGCAGCCGCCGCTGGTCGACCGCGGGCTCGAACAGGTCGGCCAGGGTCGCGGCCGGCTGCTTGACGCTGGCCGCCTTCAGCCGCATCGAGGCGATGTCATAGAGCGTTTCGCCCGACCACTCGAGGGAGGGCACCAGGTTCTGCTTGTCGAGCCGGGCCCGCTGGTTGAACGTCTCGTCTTCCCGCTCGATGAACCGATAGAGTTCATTCGGCAGCAACATCTTGAAGCCCAGGCCGGGCGACTTCAAAAACTTGTTGTCGAGAATCGGCCAGATCACCAGCCGCATCGGTTCGGCGGCGCCGTTGATCACGTGCGGCTCATCGAGCCGGTCGATGATCACCACCATGCCGCCGTAGCCGACCGCCGCGAGAATGCCCTGGAACTTGGCGAACAGTTCATAGCGGTCGTCACTGCGGGCCAGCAGTGGCAACGGCTGGCCGGCCAGATCGACCTCCGGCATTCGGGCCAGGGCCCGGGTGAGCTGGCCGACGGTGCGGTTGCCCGTCCGCATGTTGCGAATGATGCGAAAGGCCTTCCACCAGCACCGCAGCCGCCGCCAGGCCCAGGGGCTCCAGGTGGCCGCCAGCAGTAGCCAGGGCCACCAGGCCGACAGCCAGCCGGTCTGGCCCCGGGCCACCGTCGCCACGACCGCGATCGCGAACACCAGGCTTCCCAGACCGCCGACCGCCAGCGGCCAGAGGCCGGCCAGCGAGGTGTAGCCAACCCGCCAGCGGAGCTTCCGCCACCGCGCCGGAAACGTCTCGGCGGTTGACTGGTCATAGAGAGCAGCCAGCAACGCCATGTCGCGAGCGTGGGGACCGCTCCAATCGTGCCGCTGGCCATCACCGACCGGTTCGTCGGGGCGGTCGTGAATGATCGCCGAGACCAGCTTGGTGACCGCCAGCGAGAGAATCGCATCCATGTGATCCCAGAGTTTCCACTGGGCGAGGATTTTCTCCACCGGCCGCTGGCTCCCGACCCGGCTGACAAAGCGGTCGAGGAACGGATTGAAGTCGTCGTAGAGGACGACGAAGGTCGGCTTGCCGGCCGTCTCTCCGCCACGACAGGCCTCGTTGTGCCGGGTGAACTGCTGCACCATCTGCAGCTTGAGGGCGGTCTTGCCAGCCCCTTTTTCGCCGAAAACGATCGACGTGCTGGGGTCTTCCGGGTCGCCGTAGATTTTGTCCCAGGCGGGATGAAAGGTCGACTCCAGGCAGGTTCGCTTGAAGACGGTGTCGTTCTGGGCGTCTTCCTCGGCAAACGGATTGCCCGCGATGCCGTGGTGCTCGAAAAACTCCTGAATCTTCATCGCGGCGGCTTCATCCTGCTGGGGGAGCGAACCGGCGGGGCGTCAGTTGTCGCCCGTCGCCACCATGCCCTCGACCATCTTGCGAAAGCCATCGGCCGAGTTGCCGACCGTCTTTGCCGGCCCATAGAGCTTCAGGAAGTAATTTCCGGCTCCACCCGTTTCGATAATCGCCGCCAGCATCCGGTAGTCGGGCCGCTCGATCGCCCGCCCCCCGGCAAACGGTCCACCCGGCATATCCTTGTAGGTGCCGGTAACATCGACCAGGGTCACCGCACAGCCGGCCACCTTGAGCTTTTTCACCGCCGCCTTGTCCTTGGTGGCAGAGCCGTCGGGCTGGCTGAACTGGCCAAACCAGCGGTCGATGTTCGCCTCGATCGTGCCGCCGGCCCCCATCACCGTGAGCCGGCCAGGTTTGTCATCACCGGCAACTGCCGGCAGTGAAAATTCCGTCTCTACCATCATCGACTTGGGGCGAACCCGCTTGAAGGGGGCGGGTGCCGCCAACGAAAATCGGCCGTCAGCGACGGTAAATTCGCTGGCGTTGGGGTCAGGGTCGGCCGCCAGCAGCCCGCCTGCCGACAGGAAGGGGCCGGCCGCTGTCGCCAGTGCCACCACCAGAAGCCACCGCCGCTGCAATTGAAAATTTGGGACTGCCGACATCGGATTGCTCCTCCAAAAATTGGCGTTGGTTGTCTCTCTGCCGTCCCCTCATCGTACCAGAACCGCCTGCCGGGGGGACTGCTGAAGCGGTGTGGCGGCTCAGTTGCCTCTGCCGACCGCCTCCGGAAAGACGGCGTCGATCGACCGCCAGTCGGTCCAGTCCGACCGCCAGACCAGTTCCTTGCCGGTTGCCGCTCCCGAGGTCAGCCAGGCCAGCATCTCAGCCGCCGGCAAGGGCTGCGACGGCTCACCGCCCGGCAGGGCGATGCACCAGGCCGCCTCGAGGGCCGCAGCGATCGGCTCCGGCAGCGGCGGTGACACTGGTGGGGCTGCGGGCGGCCGTGGTCCCGGATGCTGCTCGGCGGCCACTGCTGACGCGGCAGCCGCCACCCAGTACTTGGCCCCGCACTCCGGGCAGCGAATCCGCAGCCCGGCGTAGCGATCCTTGAGCTTGGTCCGGTGCCCCTGCGGACAATACGCGACGATTCCCATCGGGCCGAATCTCCACCACTCCCCGAACACTCTCGCCGGCTCACACCGGCCGCCAGCCTCGACCCGCTATCATAGCCTGAGCGGTTCCGCTGTTCCCCTTCGTTCTCAGCTTAAAAGGCTGCCCATGCCTGCCAACAGATCGGCCTCTCCCTGTCCGGACGAGGCTGCGGACTCCGAGCCGAGCGGACCGGCAGAAATCGCGATCATCGGTGATCTGACCGACAATGCTGCAGAACTCATCGACAAGCTGCTCGGCGTCGAGCCCGGCGCCGACTGCACGATCTATTTCGACTCGCCCGGCGGCAATCCCTACACCGCCAATTCACTGGTGGCGGTCATGCGGCTGCGTGGACTGCGGGCCACCGGAATCGTCACCGGTGAATGCTCCTCGGCAGCTGTCTGGCCCTTCGCTGCCTGTGACCGGCGGCTGGTCACGGCCGCCAGTGTGTTGCTGTTTCATCCGATGAAGTGGCAGAGCGAAGAGCAGATCGGCATCCGTGAGGCAGCCGAATGGTCGCGGCACTTCACCGCCCTCGAAGAGGAGATGGACGACCTGCTGGTCAGGCTGTTCAGCCGAGACGGCGGGGCATCGGCGGGGCTGGTCCGAGACTGGTGCCGTGAGCATCGCTATGTCACCGGCCGCGAACTGGCTGCTGCCGGCCTGGCGGAGCTGGTTGAGCTGGCGCCGCTGCCGGAACTGCTTCCGGAACCGGCAGCTGATCAGCCACCGCAGTAGTCGATCGCCCGGGCCAGCTCGCTCTTGAGATCCTTGCGGGCGATGATCCGGTCGATGAAGCCATGCTCGAGCAGGAACTCACTGGTCTGGAAGCCCGGTGGCAGTTCGACCCGGATCGTCGCCTTGATCGTCCGGGGGCCGGCGAAGCCGATCAACGCCCGGGGTTCGGCAAACACCAGGTCGCCGAGCGACGCGAAGCTGGCCGCCACGCCCCCCATCGTCGGATTGGTCAGGACCGAGATGAACAGCCCCCCGGCGGCCGAATAGCGGGCCAGCGCCGCCGAAACCTTGGCCATCTGCATCAGGGACAGGATGCCTTCGTGCATGCGGGCACCACCGCCGGAGGCGCTGATGATGATCAGCGGCAGCCGTTGGCTGGTCGCCCGTTCGACCAGCCGAGCCAGCCGTTCACCGACGACGCTGCCCATACTGCCCATGATGAACGATGAGTCGGTGATGCCGCAGGCGACTCGCCGGGCCCGGATCATGCCGGTGCCGGTGAGGGCGGCATCTGACAGCCCCGTTCGCTTCTGCTCGGCCACGATCCGGCCCGCGTAGGGCTTTTTGTCGGTGAACCCGAGCGGGTCGGTCGGCTGCAGCTGCCCGTCCCATTCTTCGAAGGTGCCCGGATCGAAGAGCTGGTCGACCCGCTGCCGCGCCGAGACGTACCAGTGGAAGCCGCACTGGGGGCAGACGTTGAGCATCTGCTCGGCTTCTTTGCGATAGATCGTCGCCCGGCAGCCGTCACACTTCAGCCAGAGCCCTTCGGGCACCCCGCGTTTGGGCCGGGGGCCGGGCCGGCGAGGACCGGCGGCGGCATCGAGCGGCAATGCACCAGAGCCGGGATGCTGGGCGGCGGCCTTCTCGATCTGGGGGCCTGTTGGTATCGACTGCCGTTGTGTCATCTGTCGTCTGCGGTCACTGCCAAGCGGCGATCGAGCCCGCACACGAAACTCGGCTCGAACGATCTTTTTAGCTTACCACCAGGGTGGAAGCGGCCGCCAATCCAGTTGCAGCGACGCACCCGGCGGCCGGCGGGCGGTCGCCGCGAGGCCCGGAAACGGGTCGCTCTGCTACCGGGCCGCCTGTCGGGCGACCTGCTGGAGCTCCCCGATAGCAGCGGCATAGTTGCCGCTGCGGATGACGGCACTGCCGGCAACGATGAGTTCGGCGCCGGCCTGGGCTGCGGCACCGATGGTGCCGGCCGCAATGCCACCGTCAATCCCCAGCCGCAGGGCGAGCCCACGATCGGCCCGGAGCTGCCGGAGCTGGCCGAGCTTGTCGAGGGCGGCGGGCTGAAACGCCTGCCCGCCATAGCCGGGCTCGACACTCATCACCAGCACCCCGTCGGCAGCGGTCAGAAATGGTTCGGCCCGCTCCACCGGTGTGCCGGGGCTGATGGCCAGATGGGCATGGCTGCCGGCGGCCCTGACCGCCTCCAGGGTGGCGACCGGATTCTCCAGCCCCTCGATGTGAACCGTGACGATATCCCCGCCGGCCCGGGCGTAGTCGGCCGCGGTCTGGTCAGGCTGCTCAATCATCAGGTGGACCTCGATCGGCACTGTCGCAGCCCGCCGCACCGCCTCGACCACCACCATGCCGTAGGTCAGTTGCGGCACAAACCGGCCGTCCATCACATCGAGGTGAATCGCCCGGGCACCGGCCGCCTCGAGCCGGGCCACCTCAGCGGCCAGGTGGCCGAAGTCACACAGCAGCAGGGCGGGCAGCACGATCGGGCCGTCGCTGAGCAGACCGCTGACGGCGGCAGCTGCGCGGGCGGGGCTGGCGGGTGGCGGCATTGACAAACTGGTCCGGGGGCGACGGGTATGCAATCCCCGTCATCTATACCAGATGGTGACCAACCGCCCCGTCCCGGCGTGAAGCGTTCGTGGAAGGCGTGGTCCGGCCGGGCCCGCCGTCAGCAGCTGCTCACGAAATGCTCATGTCTTTGAATTATCTCTTCCTGTTCAGGAAGCCCAGGAACCCCAGCTGCCTGTCGTCGGCATCATGTGACCGCGCGAATCAAACGAACGAAACCCTGTTTGGAGTGACCTTTCAATGCGACAGCATCTAGCAACCTGGCTGAGCGGTTTGTGCCTGATCGGCTGCCTTGCCCTCCTCACCCTCGGCCAGGTTCGGGGTGGTGACCTCGACCCGGCACTCAGCCCTTATGCCAAGGTGGCGGGAGAGGTCTCCGGGTCACTCAAATGCGTCGGCTCCGACACGATGAACAATATGGTCGCCCTCTGGTCGGAGGGCTTCAAAAAGTACTACCCCAGCGTCCGCGAGGGAATCGAGGGGAAGGGATCTTCATCGGCTCCCCCGGCGTTGATGGAGGGAACGAGCACCTTTGGCCCGATGAGCCGCGACTGGAAGCCCTCGGAAATTGACGCCTTCAAAGACAAGTTCGGCTACGCCCCGATCAGAATTCCTGCAGCGATCGACATGCTGGCGGTCTATGTCCACAAAGACAACCCGATCGCCGGCCTGTCCCTCCAGCAGGTCGATGCGATCTTTTCGAAGAACCGCAACGGCGGGGCGAAGGAGCCGATCACAACCTGGGGCGAACTGGGGCTCGGGGGTGAGTGGCAGGACAAGCCGATCAGCCTCTATGGCCGCAACTCTGCCAGCGGCACTTACGGCTATTTCAAAGAAAATGCGTTGTTCAAAGGGGACTTCAAGCCAACCGTCAAGGAGCAGCCGGGGAGTTCGTCGGTCGTCCAGTCGGTCGCCAGCGACCTCTACGGCATCGGCTATAGCGGGATCGGCTACAAGACCGCCGACGTGCGGGCAATTCCGCTGGGCGTGAAGCCGGGCGGATCGCTGGTTCCCCCCGAGCCGGCCAATGCCTACACCGGTGAGTACCCGCTGTCGCGGTTTCTCTATCTGAGCGTGAACTACAAGCCCGGCAGCAAACTCGACCCGCTCCGCCGCGAGTTCATTCGCTATGTGCTGAGTAGCTCGGGCCAGGAAGATGTGCTCAAGGACGGCTACCTGCCGATCACTGCTCCGATCGCAAAACGGAGCCTTTCGGCGGTCGGCCTCGAATAGTTGGTGCTGCGTGGGGCCGCGGCTGGCCGTCATGGACCAGCCCGTTTTCCCGCGGTACAACCGTGGGCGGTTCAGAAACGGGTCACCTCTCCCGCGGTCAGCGACAGACTCGCCGGCTCGGGGCAGATCTGCCGACTGGGTCACAGAAAATCAGCCCCTCCCCTGCGGGGAAACCCGCGTTTCCAGCAGCCGATGGCACTGACGCCGACCTATGACTGAGCGGCCCACATTCACCGGGAGAAGGCGGCCCACTCAGACCCGCGTCGGTGTGCTGTTCGGTGACCGTATTGCCCGGCTTCTCATCACCTTTGGGGGGCTGGGCACCATCGCCGCCGTGCTGCTGGTCGGGGTATTCCTGCTGGCGGTGGCGGTTCCGCTGTTTCGTTCGGCGGCAATCGGTTTTGATCACTCGTGGCAGTCCCCCCCGGCAGCCGCGGAGTCGCTGGCAGCCGGCAGCGACGAGTCTGGCAGTCTGGCCTGGTTCTGTAACGCCGAGCGGGTCGATGTGGTCGAACTGAGAACCGGCCGGCTGCTGCTCTCGCGGACGGCGGCCGAATGTGGCCTCGAAGCGGCAACGGCGGTTCGCGGCCTGCCGATCGGGCTGGAGGCCGTGGCGGGCTATCGCGACGGCACGGTCCGGAGCGGCAGGCTTGGGCTGGAATCGACGTTCGCCCCGGTAGAAGGCCTGCCGCTGGCGACCGAGTCGCTGGCGGCAGGAGAGGCCGTCAGCGTTGATGGGCAGGTCTACCTGCGAAACACCAACGGCACCACCACCCTGGTGCGGCTGGTTGCCGAATTCAGCGGCCATGTTTCCAAGGCTCTCGATCAGCCGATTGTTGACGTCGATCTGGCGTTGCTCTCCGGCGGGCCGTGTCTGGCCGCGGTCGATGCGGCGGGCCAGATTCGGGTCGAAAAACTCTCTTCCCGGCGCAACCTGCTGACCGACGAGCTGATCACCACCGCCGACGGCAGCACGATCGCCCCGCAGGCCGGGCGGCCGCCGCGGCAGTTTGTGCGGGTCACGGGACTCGGTGACCAGCTGTTCGTGTTCGGCCGGAACGGGCAGTTCGAGCGGCATCTTATTCGCGATGTGAGCCAGCCGGCATCGCTGGAGCAGGGCGATCTGCTGCCGGCCGGCCGGGCCGTCACCGCCGTGACCCGGCTCTTCGGCGGGTCGGCGTTTGTGGTCGGCGACGACGGCGGCACGGCCCACCTGCTGTTCACCACCCGAGCGGAAGCGGCGGCTGAGGATGGGCTGGCCACCGTCGTCGCCAAGACGTTCCGGCCGCCGGCGGATCGGACAGACGCCGGGATTACGACGGTTGTGGCCTCGCCCCGATCACGGCTGTTTGGGGTGGGCCGGTCCGATGGATCGATGCAGCTGCTGCAGGCGACGAACGAAGCGACCGTACTGAGCATTGAAGCTGCCGGAACAGCCTCGCCACCGCAGCCGGCTGAACGGCTGATTATCGCGCCGCGTGAAAATCGCCTGGTGGCGGCAACCCCCGAGGGCCTGAATGTCTGGTCGTTTACGGCTGGGTACCCTGGGGTATCGCTGCAGGCCCTGTTTGGCCAGCTCTGGTACGAAAATTACCCGCAGCCGGTCTATGCCTGGGAGACCACCGGGCATGAATCGTTCGAGCCGAAGCTGAGCCTGGTGCCGCTGATCTTTGGCACCATCAAGGCGACGCTCTACTCGATGCTGTTTGCCACCCCGATCGCCCTGCTGGCGGCGGTCTATGCCAGCCAGTTCATGCATGCCCGCTGGAAGGCCCGAATCAAGCCGACGATCGAGATGATGGCAAGCCTGCCGAGTGTGGTGCTGGGGTTTGTCGCCGGACTGATTTTTGCGCCACTGATCGAGCAGGGGGTGATGGTCTTCCTGGTCTGCTTCTTCACCGTGCCCCTGGCGTTGTTATTGGGGGCCTATCTCTGGCAGCTCTGGCCCACGAGCTGGCGAAGCAGGGTGGCTGGCTGGCGATTCCTGGTGGTGCTGGTGGTGGTGCTTCCGGTTGGGCTGCTGGCTGGCTGGCTGGCCGCCGCACCGGTGGAGCGGTTCTGCTTCGGCGGTGACATCTTCGCCTGGCTCAACGGCCGCGGCGGCAGCGGCTGGGGGGGCTGGATGCTCGCTCTGATCCCCTTGGCCGGCTGCTTTGCCGCCTTCCTCGTCGGCCGCTTCGTCAGCCCCTGGCTTCGCGTGCAGAGCAGTGGCTGGAGCCATCGCCGGACCGCCCTGATGTCGCTGCTGACCTGCCTGGTCGGAATTGCGGCCACGCTGCTGATCGCCGCAGCGGCCGCGATGTTCTTTGATGCCCTGCGGCTCGATACCCGGGGCGGCCTGTTCGGCACCTACGTCCAGCGCAATGCCATTGTTGTTGCCATCGGGATGAGCTTCGCGATCATCCCCCTGGTGTTCACGATTGCCGACGATGCCTTGTCGAGTGTGCCCGATCACCTCCGCAGCGCCTCGCTGGGGGCCGGCGCCACCCCCTGGCAGACCACCGTCCGGGTGATCGTGCCGGCGGCCACCAGCGGACTGTTTTCAGCGGTGATGATCGGCCTGGGCCGGGCCGTGGGCGAGACGATGATTGTGCTGATGGCAGCGGGGAACACGCCGCTGATGGGCTGGAATCTTTTCAACGGCTTCCAGACCCTGTCGGCCGCCATCGCGACCGAGCTGCCTGAGGCGGCCCGGGGCTCGGCCCACTACCGGGTGTTGTTTCTGGCCGCGGTGCTCCTCTTTGCCATGACGTTTGCCGTCAACACGGTCGCCGAGCTGGTTCGCCAGCGGTTCCGGAGGAGGTCCCATGAGCTTTAGCCGGCGGCTGCGGCGTGGTGTTCGCTCTCCCTTTTCCAACCTGGCGGCTCAGGGTGAGCCCTGGGTCTGGCTGACAGCCGGGTCACTGGCGATTGCCAGCGTGATGATCGTCGGCCTGCTGGTGTTTATCGCCGTGCGAGGGGCGGCCACCTTCTGGCCCCGGCCGCTGGTGGCGGTGAGCCTGACTGATGGCCGGCGGGTGTTGGGGGAGGTGACCGACCGGGAGCTGAGTGGGGAGACATCGGAGGGCTCTGGCCAGACCGTCGGCCGCCAGCTCATCCGCACGGCGAACTTTGAACTGTCCGGCGAGCACTATCGCTGGATCGACGATACGGCGGTCGATTCAATCGACCGTCCCGACTGGGCGACCGCGGTGGAACGGCTGGAAGGAGGCCGGTTTCACGGCTATCCGGTTCGCCTGCTGCGGTCGGGAGAGCCGGTCGCCGAGGGGCCGGCGGCAGCTTGGCAGGAATATCGGCGGATTCACCCCGAGGTGCGACGGCGGTACGCCAAGGCGGTGTGGATTGATCGGCACCAGCGGGGTGAACTGCAACGCGAGTTGCGGGCCGCCCGGCTGGCGGTTGCTGCCGCCCGGCTGGAAGCGGGAGCCGAGTCGGCGGCGGTCGCGGCAGCAGCAGCCGCTGAGGCCGAGGTGACCGCCCGGGTTGCCGAACAATCACGGGAGCTTGACGCCGCGACCAGCCGGCTGCGGGAAGCCAACCGGCAGTGGGCCTTCGAATTTCGCACGGCGGATGACCAGCTCGTCACCTTGCCGCTGGACCAGATGGTGCAGGCCTGGCAGCCGAACCGGCTCGGCCTGCTCGGCAAGTTGCAGGTCTATGGTGCCCGCTGGTGGGAGTTCCTCGCCGACGACCCTCGTGAGGCCAACAGCGCCGGCGGCGTCTTCCCGGCGATCTGGGGCACGGTCGCGATGACGCTGATCATGGCCCTGCTGGTCGCCCCGTTTGGTGTGCTGGCCGCCCTCTATCTGCGGGAGTATGCCTCGTCCGGCCCGCTCACCTCGACCGTCCGGATCGCCATCAACAACCTCGCGGGGGTGCCCAGCATCGTCTACGGGGCGTTTGGGCTGGGCTTCTTCTGTTACGGCGTCGGCGGCCGCATCGACGAACTCTTCTTTCGGGCGAGCCTGGTGGCCGACAATCAGCCGACCTTTGGCACCGGCGGACTGCTCTGGGCCGCTCTTACCCTGGCCCTGCTCACCCTCCCGGTGGTGATCGTGGCGACCGAAGAGGCGTTGGCGGCAGTGCCCAATTCAATGCGTGAGGGCTCGTATGCCTGCGGCGCAAGCAAGTGGCAGACGATCCGGCGGATCGTGCTGCCCCGCGCCCTGCCCGGCATCATGACCGGGCTGATTCTGGCGATGGCCCGCGGGGCGGGCGAGGTCGCGCCGCTGATGCTGGTCGGCGTGAAGAAACTGGCCCTCGACCTGCCGATCGACGGCAGTTTTCCCTTCGTCCACCCCGAGCGGGAATTCATGCATCTGGCCTACCTGATCTACGATGTCGGGTTCCAGAGCCCCAACAGCCAGGCCGCTCAGCCGATGGTTTTCACCATCACGTTTCTGCTCGTCACGATCATCGCCCTGCTCAACATCGCCGCGATCTTCATCCGTTCGCGGCTGAAGCGGCGGTACGTGATGCAGCAGTTCTGACCCCCCGCAGCCCACTGCCCGAGGACCATCCCGATGACCGGAGCGGACGACCCCCGACAGCCAGTTGCCCCGCAGCCCTCTGCCACCGATCGGCTGCAGGCGGTCGCCAGTGGGCTCGAGGTCCCCTCGGAGGTGCATGAGAAGGTACTCGAGGAGACCCCGGTACTGGAGATCGACCGGTTCAACCTCTGGTACGGCAGCAAGCAGGCCCTGCACGGGATCTCGATGCCGATTCCCCACAATCAGGTCACGGCACTGGTTGGCCCCAGCGGCTGTGGCAAATCGACGTTGCTGAGAAGCGTCAACCGTCTCAACGACCTGGTGCAGAGTGTGCGAATCACCGGCGACATGCGGCTCAACGGCGACTCGATCTATGACCCGCGGATGGACGTGATCGACCTGCGAAAGCGGATGGGCATGGTGTTCCAGAAGCCCAACCCGTTCCCGATGAGCATCTACGAGAACGTCGTCTACTCCCTCCGAATCGACGGTGAGCGGAACCGTGGCGTCCTTGATGAGGTCTGTGAACTCAGCCTGCGGGGCGCGGCCCTCTGGGATGAGGTCAAGGATCGTCTGCACGATACCGCCCTCGGGCTTTCGGGCGGCCAGCAGCAGCGGCTCTGCATCGCCCGGGCGATCGCCGCCGAACCGGAGGTGCTGCTGCTCGACGAGCCCTGCTCGGCCCTCGACCCGATTGCCACCGGGAAGGTGGAGGACCTGATTCAGGAACTGCGGGGACGTTACTCGGTGCTGATGGTGACCCATAACATGCAGCAGGCCAGCCGCACCAGCGACTACACCGCCTTCATGTATCTGGGGCGACTGATCGAATATGGCCCCACCTCTGACATCTTCACCAAACCGATGCTCAAGGAGACCGAGTCGTACGTGACCGGACGATTCGGCTGATTCCGCGGCACTCCGCCAGCCACCGCCGGTGGCAAATCTCTCACCAAGGCTCTCTCTGATGCGGCACATTGAGCGGCAGATCGTCCAGTTGAAGGAAAAAATCCTCCGGGTCGGCACTCTGGTTGAAGAGGCGATTTCAAAGTCGATCACGGCCTTGATCAATCGCGACACCGCCCTGGCCCAGCGGGTGATGGCCAGCGACGAGGAGATCGACCGGATGGAGGTTGAGGTTGAAGAGGAATGCCTCAAGATTCTCGCCCTCTACCAGCCGGTGGCGGCCGACCTGCGGTTCGTGGTGGCGGCCTTGAAGATCAACAACGACCTCGAGCGGATGGGGGATCTGGCCAAGAACATCGCCAAACGCGTGGCCCAACTCGCCGATGAGGGGCCGATCGAGCTGCCGGCCGAAATTCGTACGATGGCGACGCTGGCCCAAGAAATGGTCAAGCAGAGTCTTGACGCCGTGGTCAACGGCGACCCGGCCCTGGCCCGGCAGGTGCGGGAGGAGGACGATGCTGTCGATGACGCCCGGCAGCGGGTGCGGCGGATGGTCATTCGGGGCATCAAGGTCGAGCCGGATCGCGTCGAATGCCTGCTGCGGGTCAATTCGGTCTCAAAACACATCGAGCGAATTGCCGACATGGCGACCAACATTGCCGAGGACGTCATTTACATGGTCGAGGGCGACATCGTCCGGCACCGCTCCAGCGACTATTAGCCGCTGCCGGTTGGGCTCGAGCGAGGCTCAGGCAAACCAGAAACGGGAGGCTCGGGGGTCGGCAAACGCTCGAGGAGCGTCGGGCGTATCCTCGCCCCGCGACGAGACTTTTGCCGCCCCCGAGGCGGCGATAGACCGAAGTCGGTTTTGCAGTCGATCGGCCGGCCAAGTACCATTTCGACGTACTTGCGAGTGAGCGGAAGGGTCTGCCCGCCCGCGAGTCTCTCACGATCGAGGGAAGGCTGGAGAGGCCCATGGCTGCAAATTGGCTGACGTTCGCGGGCCCCCGCCGGCTGCTGATCGCCTCCACTTTCCTTGCCAGCCTGGCTGCCGGTGATGTCGCCCGGGGCAACGATTTGGTGGGGGTGCTGCTGACCGGTCCCCGGGTCGGGACAGTCGGTGAGCAGGTGGCCTTTGAAGTCGAACTGGTCAACCGCTCGGGCCAGCCGCTGACGCAGCTGCGGGTGATCGACTATTTCGATAAAGGACTGCGGCATCCCGCGTCTGCGAGCCCGATCGAACAGAAGGGCACGGTCGATCTGGCTGCCGGGACATCCCGGCGGCTGACGCTGGAATTTCAACTGGTCGAGGCGGGCCGGCAGTGTCACCGGGTGGAAATCCTCGACCAGAGCAACCAGGCTGTCGGGGGCGGCACCGCCTGCATCGAAGCGGTGCCGGCCAACTCTCCCGCTGCGGCGGCTGGCGCGGGGCAGCCCTCAGGTTCCAACGGCCAGCTGCCGGCGGCGGGGTCGCCCGCGACCGGGCCATCGGCTGCTGGCCCTCCGGCAATGGCTGGCTCCCGGCCTCCGTTTGCAGCCGGCCAACCGCCCGCCGCCGGCCAGCCACCCGCCGCTGGCCAGCCACCCGCCGCCGGTTTCCCGGCACCGCCCACTGCACAGCCGGACGGTGGTCGCTTGCCCCAGCCGCCCATCGGTCAGTCAGCGGTGGCGACCGGCCCCACTCCGCCGCGGTTTGCTGCCGGAGCAACGCCCGAGCAGACTGCCGGCAGTGTCCCGCCGGCGGCGGCCGGAACAGCCGATCCGGCCAGCAAGGCCCCCCCTTGGCGGAATGATCAGGGTGGGGCTCCGCCCTCGCAACTTGGCCAGCCGCTGGCGGCGCCGCGGGTGAACCTCCCCAACATCGCGGCGTTGGCGACCGCCCCCCAGTCGAAGGCGGCCTTTGAGGTCGGCCTCAAGGGGCCGACGACGCTGACAGCCGGAGAAGTCGGTGAGTTTGTGGTGACGGTTCGCAATATCGGCACCGGTGGTTCCGCGCCGGCATCGCTGGAGGTCAGCTGGGACTCGGCCCTCACCCCCCTCGAGGCATCTGACGGCTACACGCTGGGACGAGACAAAGCCAGCTGGTCGCTGCCGGAGATTGCCGCTGGTGGAGAGGCCAGCAGGCAGATCAACTTCCGTGGGGTGGCTGCTGCCGGCAGTGGCGGGGATGCCGGCACCCGGGCCTGCGTACGAACGGTGCTTGATGGGCTGGCGGCCGGCGGCATGGTGGCCGACGAGGCCTGTGTTGCGATTCGTTCCGGTGCACCGCCAGCCCGCACTCCGGGGGAGGCGGGACTGCGGCTCAGCCTTGCCGACCTCGATGATCCGGTTCGATTTGGCAGCGGCACCACGCTCGTCTGCACGATCAGCAACGACGGCGACCGGCCGACCGGTCCGCTCGACCTGACAATCTCCCTGCCCGATGCCGCCCGAATCGTCGGCAATCCGATTCCTTCCCGGGTTCGCATCGACGGCCCCCGGGTCAGCTTCGATGCCATCACCAGCCTGCCCCCGGGCGGGCGTTCGACCTTTGAACTGGTCTACCGGATGGCGGGAGAAAGCCGGGGACAGGCAACGGCCGTTGTCTCCGGCCAGGGGCTTGACGGCAGGCTGGAGGCGACCTGCACGACGACCTTTCTCGGCCCGTGACTCCACAGCCGCACGGGGCGGGCTAGAGTTTCCCGGTAGCAGGCGAGCGTCATTCCGGTGACAGGTCATCGGGATTGGCACCGCGGTCCCCCAGAAGTTGTCCACCAATGCCGACCGTTGTTTCCGACGGCGGTGGCCTTTCGGCCGCCGTCGCTGATCGCGTCGAACACGAACCTGCCGACCGGATTGAACTTGGTGATTCCCGCCGCCGTCTGCTGGCCCATCCGATCTATCAACTGATCGATCGGCCGGAGCGGATCAGGCGGTTCATGGAGACGCACATCTGGGCGGTCTGGGACTTTCAGAGCCTGCTCAAGGCGATGCAGCGGCACCTGACCTGCGTCAACGTCCCCTGGCTTCCGACCGCCGATGCCGAAGCCCGCCGGCTTGCCAATGAGATTGTGCTCGACGAAGAGTCGGACCTCCTACCCGACGGGGGCTATGCCTCGCACTTCGAACTCTACCTGCAGAGCATGCAGGCCGCCGGTGCTGACACCGGCCCGATCACCCGGGCCCTCGAGCGGCTGACCGCAGGTGATCCGTTGCCAGCCGCTCTCGACGCCGCCGCCCCGCCGTCGGCGGCCCGACGGTTCGTCGAGCGGTCATTTACCATCATCGACTCGGGGGAATCGCACCGGGTCGTCGCCGCCTTTACCTACGGCCGCGAAGATGTGATTCCCGACATGTTCCGGCAGCTCGTCGCCATGCTGGCCGAACGAGATCCGGGTACCTGGGGAGCGTTCCGGTTCTATCTCGAACGGCATATCGAGCACGACGACGAACACCACGGGCCGATCTGCCGGCGAATTGTCGCCCGCATGTGTGGCACTGATCCAGTGAAATGGGCCGAGGCATCAGAGACTGCGCGGACTGCGATCGAGGCGCGAATTGGTCTCTGGGACAGCCTCGCTGCGAGTCTCTGCGAGTAAGGCGGGGGCTGTTGTCGGTTACTTCGCCGCCGCCAACTCCGCCTTCTTCCGCTCCTCAACCACCTCTTTCTGGACGTTCGCCGGCATCTGGCCGTATTTGCAGAACTCCATCGAGAACACCCCCTGCCCCTGGGTCAGGCTGCGGAGGTCGGTCGAATAGCCGAAGGTTTCGGCCAGCGGCACTTCGGCGATGATCGTGGAACTGTTGCCGACGGTCTCGGTCGAGACGATCAACCCCCGCCGCTTATTCAACTCTCCCGTGACCGCCCCTTGGAAGTCCGCGGGCACCTCCACTTCGAGCTTCATGATCGGCTCGAGCAGCACCGGCTTGGTATTCAGAAACGCTTCCCGGAAGCCGGCCCGGGCGCAGAGCTGGAAGGCCATGTCAGACGAGTCGACGTCATGGTACGAGCCGTCCGCAAGCGTCGCCCGGACACCAACAATGGGAAACCCGGCGATCGGTCCCTTGTCCATCGAGAAGCGGAAGCCCTTTTCGACCGACGGAATGTATTCCTTGGGCACCCGGCCACCGACCACCTTGTTCACGAACTCAAAGTTGTCTTCGGCGTCCTCGGGCAGCGGCTCGAGGGAGCCGACGATGTGGGCAAACTGGCCTGAGCCACCGGTCTGCTTCTTGTGCTTGTAGTCATAGTCGGTCGGCCGGGTCGGCGCCTCGCGGTAGCTCACCTTCGGTGCGCCCACCTCGACATCAACCTTGTATTCGCGCCGGATCCGCTCGACGTAAATATCGAGGTGCAGCTCACCCATGCCGGCAATGACCGTCTCGCCCGTCTCGTCATCGGTGGAGACCTTGAAGGTGGGGTCTTCGCGGACGAACCGCTGCAGGGCCTTGCTGAGCCGGTCGAGCCCGTCCCGCTTGGTGGGCGAGATGGCCATTTTAATGACCGCCTCCGGCACGAACATGCTTTCGAGCGAACAGTATTTGTTCTCCGACGCATAGGTGTCGCCGCTGGCGGCATCGACGCCCATCACCGCGACGATGTCGCCCGCCTCCGCCGAGTCGATTTCTTCCCGCTTATCGGAGTGCATCCGCACGATCCGGCTGAACCGCTGCTTCTGCTGGGTCCGCTGGTTGTAATAACTCTCACCCTTGACCAGCTTGCCCTGATAGATCCGCACGAAGGTCAGCTGGCCGTAGGGGTCGTCGACGATCTTGAAGGCCATCGACACCAACGGCTTCTCGGGGTCGGCATCAAGCTCGAAGGTCTCATCGGGGTTGTCCCACTTCTTGGCATAGACCTTCCGCTCGAGCGGGCTGGGCAGATAGCGGTTGACCGCATCGAGCAGGGGCTGGACCCCCTTGTTCTTGTAGGCCGAGCCGCAGAACACCGGCGTGATGCTCTGGCTCTGCACCGCCGACTTGACCACGGCATGAATCTCGTCGTCACCGACCGGCTCTTCGGAGAGCAGCTTCTCCATCAGCGTGTCGGAGTACATCGACAGGCTTTCGAGCATTGCATGCCGGGCTTCGGCGGCCTGTTCCTTCAGGTCGGCAGGAATCTCTTCCTCGCGGACGGTTTCGCCGTTGTCGCCATCGAAATAGATCGCCTTCATCGCGACGAGGTCGATCACGCCCTGAAGTTTGTCCTCTTTGCCGATCGGCAGCTGCATCGGCACGGCATCGACATCCAGCTTGTCACGAAGCTGCTGCACCACGCGGTCGAAGTTCGCGCCGGTGCGGTCCATCTTGTTGATGAAGGCGAGCCGCGGCACCTTGTACCGCTTCATCTGCCGGTCAACGGTCATCGATTGGCTTTGAACGCCACCCACCGAACAGAGCACCAGCACCGCGCCGTCGAGTACCCGCAGGCTGCGTTCCACCTCGACCGTGAAGTCGACGTGCCCCGGGGTGTCGATCAGGTTGATCGGGTTGCCCTTCCACTCGACGCTGGTGGCCGCCGAGGTGATCGTGATGCCCCGCTCGCGCTCGAGGTCCATATGGTCCATCGTCGCCCCGTCACCATCGCCCTTCACCTCCTGAATCCGGTGGATTCGGCCGGCATAGAAGAGGATTCGCTCCGACAGCGTCGTCTTGCCCGAGTCGATGTGTGCGGAGATACCGATATTGCGGAGCTTCGAAAGGTCCATTGGGGTCGCTGTGCCTCGCTGGCGGGGGGCGGGTGGGAATGTTTGGAACTGACCGGTCGGCCGACTGGCCGCGTGGTCAATCCGGGGACGCCGGCAGCTGGTGCGAGGGAACGGAGGGCCGGCACTCCGTCCACAGGGAATATACTCGCCGGAAAAAAAACGCGACAGGCCGGCCGGCAGAAGCACGGAAAACGCCGGCCGGCAATCGCTGCCGGCCACCTTGGCAGATTCCATGACCACCCGCGGACGACTTGCCCCGACACCGACCGGGCTGCTGCATGTTGGCCATGCCCGCACGTTCGCGACGGCAGCGAGGCGGGCAGCCGGCAGCCTCGTTCTCAGACTGGAGGATCTCGACCTGGCCCGCTGCCAGCCCGAATTCGCGGCCGCTGCTCTCGAAGACCTGCATTGGCTGGGGCTCGACTGGCAGGAGGGACCCGACTGCGGTGGCCCGCACGCGCCCTATCGCCAGAGCGAGCGGGACAGCCTCTATCGCGAGGCCTGGCAGCGGCTGGCGGCCAGCCGGGCGATCTACCCCAGCCCCCATTCCCGTCGCGATCTGGCCACCGCCGCGACCGCCCCGCACCCGGGGCCGGACGGTGAACCGATTTTTCCGCCGCAGTTGAGACCGGAAGATTGGCCGCTGCCTGCGGATCCGGGCGGGTTGCCCTGGCGGTTTCGCGTGCCGGATGGCCGCGAGGTTTGCTTTGAGGACGTCCGGCTCGGCCCCGTGACGCGGACCGCCGGCGTCGACTTCGGTGACTTTGTGGTCTGGCGCCGCGAGAACCTGGCCGCGTACGAACTGGCCGTCGTGGTTGATGACCACCTCATGGGCATCGACGAGGTCGTCCGAGGCGAAGATCTGCTGACAAGCACCGCTCGCCAGCTGCTGCTCTACGAGGCACTCGACTGGCCGCCCCCCCGCTTCTTCCATACCCCGCTGGTGGTCGATGCCGCTGGCCAGCGGCTGGCCAAACGCACCGGTGGCCTGGCGATCCGCGCGCTCCGACAGGCTGGCGTTGTGCCGGCAGCAATTCTCGATGGCCCGCTCACAGAACTCACCGAACACGTGCGGCAGGCGAACCGATAGGATTGCCTCAGCGGCCGCCCCCCACGGATTTCACCATCCGGGAGGTGAGTGGGTCGGCGAACGCTCGAGGAGCTTTGGGCGTATCCTCGCCCACGCGACGAGACTTTTGCCGCCCACGAAGCCGGCGGGCGTAGGCACAGTGAAGTGGGCCCCCTGGGACTCGAACCCAGAACAAACGGTTTAAAAGACCGCTACTCTAACCGATTGAGTTAGAGGCCCT